>CAYJXH010000136.1:0-3941 GCA_964373975.1 uncultured Nitrospirota bacterium
CCTATCAAATGAACAGCAGGAGACCTGTTAACGACTGGGAATCAAAAGATCAGCAATTTATCTGGCACCCTTTTACGCAGATGCAGGAGTGGGAAAAGGAAACGCCTACAATTATTGTGGAAGGGAAGGGGGTTTATCTTAAAGACATTGATGGAAAATCCTATCTCGACGGCGTATCTTCCATTTGGGTCAATCTTCATGGGCATCGCAAGAAACAGATTGATAATGCCTTAATCGCGCAGATAAAAAAACTCTCCCATTCTACCTTGCTCGGACTTTCAAATCTTCCTGCGATTTTACTTGCAGAAAAGCTTACCAAGATTGCACCCTCGGGGCTTACGAAGATTTTCTATTCCGACAACGGCTCCACGGCAGTAGAGGCCGCGCTCAAGATTGCGTTTGGCTACTTTAAGCATCGGGGAACGCCAGAGAAAAGGAGGTTTATGACCTTCTCGGACGCCTATCACGGCGATACTATAGGTTCCGTTTCGCTAGGCGGAATGCCGCTTTTTCATGATTTCTACAAGCCGCTCCTTTTTGAAACGATCAAAGTGCCTGCCCCTTATTGCTATCGTTGCCCTCTTTCATTGACCTATCCTTCCTGTCAGATGGCGTGTGTAGATGAGGTCGAAAAAATACTCTCTTCCCATCATCATGAAGTGGCGGCTTTGGTCATTGAGCCTAGGGTTCAGGCGGCGGCGGGGATCATTACGGCACCCATGGGACATGTCAAAAAAATTAGGGACCTCTGTACGAAATATAATGTTCTGATGATTGCGGACGAGGTGGCCGTTGGCTTCGGGAGAACGGGGAAGATGTTTGCCTGTGAGCGCGAAGGGGTTTCTCCAGACATTATGGCGCTTTCCAAGGGAATCACGGGCGGTTATTTGCCTCTGGCCGTAACGCTTACAACGCAAAAAATTTATGACGCATTTCTAGGCGACTATTCTGAATTTAAAACCTTTTTCCATGGTCATAGCTATACGGGGAATCCGTTGGGATGTGTAGCCGCCATTGCGAATTTAGAGATATTTGAAAAAGAAGCTGTCATTAAAAAGCTAAAACCCAAGATTGCGTTTTTTAAAAAACAGCTTGCCCCTTGGAAACGCTGGAGTCATGTGGGAGAGATTCGCCAAGAGGGGATGATGATTGGGATTGAATTGGTTGCCGACAAAGAGAACAAAACGCCGTATCCGTTGACCCTTCGCGTGGGGAAAAAAGTTTGCGACGCGGCCAAAGAAAATGGCGTGTTGTTAAGACCCATTGGCAATGTCATCATATTGATGCCGCCTCTATCAATCTCTCTTCGTGAAATAAAAAAGCTAATTTTTGTTGTGGGAGAGGCCATTAAAAAAATAACGCGTATGGTATAATACCCCCTATTTTATACGAACCTAGGAGCCAATTCATGACCGATCCTTTATTATCATTTTATTTAAAAGAGAAACCGTATTATCAGGCGATTGGACAAGAGGCGTCTGTCTTTTTGGCCGCGTCGAAATTGCGGCGGCCTGTTCTGCTGAAAGGGCCTACCGGCTGCGGAAAGAGCCGTTTTGTCGCCCACATGGCTTATCAATTAAAACGGCCGTTGATTACCGTTGCCTGCCACGAAGATTTAACCGCGTCTGATCTTGTGGGGAGATTTCTTCTGCAAGCCAACGAAACGGTTTGGGCCGACGGCCCGCTTACGCTTGCCGTTAAACATGGCGCGATCTGCTACCTTGATGAAGTGGTGGAGGCCCGCAAAGATACCACCGTGGTCATTCATCCCCTCACCGATGATCGCAGGATATTGCCCATTGAAAAACGAGGTGAGATTATTACTGCGTCAGATAACTTTATGCTGGTGATCTCTTATAATCCGGGGTATCAATCGGTCTTAAAAGATTTAAAGCAAAGCACCCGTCAGCGATTTATCTCGCTTGAATTTAACTACCCGCCGCCTGCCCTTGAAGCAAAGATCGTTTCAACCGAGGCAGACATTGAAATGGAGACTGCGAAAAAACTTGTGGGTATTGGCGAAAAGGTGCGGAACCTTAAAAATCACGGCCTTGAAGAAGGGGTGAGCACAAGGCTTTTAATCTATGCGGGACAACTGATTAAAGAGGGCATTCCCCCGCACATCGCCTGTACAGCGGCCATTGCCGACACCATGACAGACGATCCGGAAATGCGACAAAGCCTCAACGAAATTGTCCGCGCGTTTTTCGAATGAATCCGCATCTGCAAGCAATACAAGCACTTCTGATTAAAACCGTTCCGGCCCATGAGGTTGACGCAATTTTAAAATCGTTTGAATCGCTTTCCCCTTCTGCTCAAAAAGAGGCTTGCTCTGCCGGATTGATTCTCTCCGACTTCTCTATGAAGTCCGCAATAGAATATTTTCGGGTTGTTCCGTTGGCTTTAAAGTGGATATCTCCGGATGAACTAGGAGGATGGGTTGGCATGGGAATTGTCATTGGCCAAGCCGTTTCTGCTTTAGGTATTCGCTATTTCCGGGAAGGCCATGCCCTTTTGTCAAAGATTGTAGAGCGATCGGCGCGGGATAAATTTCTCCAACTGGGAATCTCACTTGCCCGCCAAAACCCAAACTTAGCGATAGAATACTACCGACAGGCCCCGATCTTTCTAACCGAGGTCAGTTCCGATGCTAACGCCCTTGCCGAATGGGCACAACTAGGGTTTACATTAGGAGACCACACGTTGGCGGTGGAATATTTCAGAACCACGCCTGACCTTTTAAAAACGCTTTCTATTGCGATGCTTCCCTATTGGGTTGGCATTGCCAAAACGCTTGCCGCAGAAAAACTCTTTCACGCCATTACCTTTATGCGAACCTCTCCAGAGATTTTCTCTAAAATTAAAAGCGACGCTCTGCCACTACTGACGTTTCTGGGTGCGCAAGCAGACGATTCGGCTGAACGGGCAATGACCTGTTTTAAACAATCACCTGAAATCTTATTGCGTATTCCCCCTTCACTCAAAGCGCCGTTCATGCGTCACATTCTTTCGATAACGCAATTTGATCTCTTGGAGGGAATGTCCCTTTTTCTTCATGCCCCAAAAATCTTAAAAGAAACAGGGGATGACGCATTTCTTTCATGGATTACCCAGGGGATAACGCTTTTGAAAAAAGGGGCCGCGAAAGGATATTTCACCTTGGAATCAAAGGCGGCAAAAGAACAGGCAAATCAATTAAAAGGAGGTGTCTTCCTTTCCTCTATAGAAAAGGTATTACAGCTTTTTGCCGAGGCCCTTTGCGGCCGACCGGTAAAAGTAAGGGCGATTCATGAATCGCCCCTACAGCCCACGACCGACGGCAAAACGATTTATCTCCCGCCGCATATACGAATTTTTGAAGACAATGCACAGAACTTTGAATGGTATAAAATCGCAACCGCCTTTCAAGCAGGCTATTTGGAGTTTGGCACTTTTGCCCCTTCGCTCACTTCCTTCTTAGGTCTCTTTCCAAAACCGACGCTCATCAAACAGATTTTTGATATTGCCGAAGGCGCGCGTGTGGAATTTCTCCTTAAAAAGGAATATCCCGGCCTTATTACCGCCTTGATCAAAATGCGAGAAGAAGAACTTTCACGTCGCCCCACGACCATTGGCTTATTCCCGCGCGACTGTATTGTGGAATGGCTTTACCAAATCTCGTTATCGGGGAGAACAAAAGAGCCAATCACGGCAGACCTGTCTAAAACTTTTTTTGACGCCTGCCTTCTTCTCGGCGCCGTGCAATCGCAAGAAGCAACTGTTGTTCATTCAATGAAAGCGGCTACGGCGGTCTATAATCTGTTGGACGATGACACCGTCCCTTTTTCGGCGGATCATGAAATGGAGCCGTCAGAACAAAAGGGAGAAACGGTGAAAGGAGAGGGGATTAAATCGGGCAACATTCGTCCCCCATCGCAAGGGACATTGCTTCCGCAGGGCGC
>CAYJXH010000137.1:0-3916 GCA_964373975.1 uncultured Nitrospirota bacterium
CGTGGAGGGACTCAAAGTGATTCGGACTTATGAAGCGGTAATTGACCACACAGGTAGCATTCGGATTCTTGAGCCAGTGTCACTCCCGGCGCTTCATCGTGCTTTGGTTACGGTTCTTGACGATGAGGCAGAACCAACGGCCATGGAAACCGCTTTAATGAGCCAACCCGCTTTGGCAGTGGAGTGGGACACCAAAGAAGAGGACGCAGCATGGTCACACCTAGCCCAGCTTCCGTTGTTGTAGTCGCCTTCCCCTTTTCTGACCTGTCCGGGAAGAAGCTTCGCCCCGCAGTCGTTCTAACAGAAGCAGGACGCGGTGATTGGATTCTGTGCCAAGTTACCAGCAACCCCCACAGCGACCCAAATGTCGTCAGCCTGTCCGACCAGAGTTTCAGTCAAGGGGCTTTGCGTGCTGTTAGTTTCGCACGGCCAACAAAGTTGTTCACTGCACATGCCAGCCTGATGAATAAACGAGTCGCCGTCCTAAAGAAAGAAGTGTTCAAGGAAATCATGGGCACAACCATAAACGCCTTGCAAAAGAATATGCCCGAATAGACAATAGGCGAATGGCTACTCCATCCGCATCGCGCAGTAGACTTATGACGCTATGCATAATTCAACCAATATCTCCACGTGGCCTGTTTGCGGGAAGAGGTCAAACGGCTGTACGCGTTGCACCTGATACCCATAGGCTCCCAATCCTTTAATGTCTCGCACCAGTGTTGCGGGATGGCAAGATAGATACAGGATTTTGAGCGGCGACAAACGTGCAATTTCCTTGATCGTTTCAGGCGTAATCCCTGCGCGCGGCGGGTCCATCAGCAGATGTGTAAAGGCATGGGGCGTGAAATTTGGCAGGGCTTTCTCTACCTGTGATGCAATAATTTGCGCGTTTTTGCATAAAGCCTCCTCCAAATTAAATTTCGCATCTAAAACCGCTTGCGGATCGGCCTCAACTGCAATGATAGAAGCGGCTATTTCTGAAAGAGGAATCGTGAACATCCCCGCGCCCGCATGAAGTTCTAGCCAACGAGATTCCCCAGCACCTGCCCATGCCAACACGCCCTCTACCAATACGTCGTGCATTCCTCCATGCACCTGAACAAAGGCGCGATCACTCACACGTATTTTCCGCAGGGCACGTTGCCCTTTACCCAATATATTGTATAGAAGATAATCCTTGCCCAGGTAAAACCGTTTTTTTCGGTAGTAGAGAACAACCCCTGCGACAGCGGCGGCCTCAAAAAAAGAGGTTAGTTTCTCAATCATAAAACCCGCCCCAGTGGGATCTATCAGAACGATGAGAACCTCACCGGATATCGTCCCCTGCAACTCTATCGTATAATCTTCTGGCAATGTTCCGCCGTAAGCAGACGTAAGCAGTGCAATGCCTTTCTGTGTCAGAAAAGACAGCACCTGATTGAGGGGATCAATTGTAATGGGGCAGGTATTCACCGGAACGACATTGTGGCTTTTCGTCTTATAAAACCCAATCTGGCCCTTCTGCACTGTGAGTTGCACCCTCAATCGGTAATGCAATGGGGTAGGCGATTTTATAATGGGATTGATTATAAAAGGTTTCTCTTGCTTGATCTGCCCCATGAATTCATGAACGATCTCGCTCTTGTGGAGGGCTTGTCCCTCGTAAGAAAGATGCTGTAGCTGACACCCCCCGCACGCCCCAAAAACAGGACAGGGAGGCGGTTGTCTATCCTTCGAGGCGATGAGCATTTCATGAATCATCCCCTCCGCATAATCTTTCTTCTCACGAATGATTTTTACATTGACCACCTCGGAGGGTAGTGCCGCACGGACAAAAATCGCTTTCCCATTTTCGTCACGCGCCAATCCATTCCCGCCATAAATCAGTTTTTTAATGGAAAGTGAGGGGATGATTTTTTCTTCTGGGGTGGATGTAGGGGGCATTGGTTGCCATTGTACCCTAAAAAACAAACTAGAGATAGTTTCTCTGCTATGATAGAGTCAATCACGGCACAATATGTGCTTTCTTTTTTGGGTTATGAAGAAGGGGAAGTGGGCATTTTATATTTGTGTTGTTTTGGCGTGTGCTTGTGCATTCGTAGGCGTTGTTACGCCTAAAACTGCATGGGGTGGGGAGATCTCTCCGCCGGGAAAATGGATCTTCGGACTGCAGGCCGGGGTGTCCATTCTGCCGCGCGATGTTGGCAATGGAAATGGAACTGTCACAGACGGGGCGGAAGGTTTTGTCGTCTCCGAAAGGCTCCTCTACCGTATGGCCGATTCGGTGGCACTGGGGGTTCATTTCGAAATGGAAGGGCATGATATCCAAAATATCGCCCCTGTCCCTGTTTCGTTTGGGACAAGCAGAACCGTATCTAGCATGGTGGTTATGGAGTTCTATCCCCCCATTTGGCCCATCTTTGCAGGTGCCCTAAGCCATTACCCTCTTTTTCCTTATGGGTTGGTTGGGGTCGGACAAAACAGGAACACTTTTGCTGAAAGTGACGCATTTTCTAAAAACTGCAATCCAAGTTCCGCTTGCAAAGTCGCTTTGGGAAATACGCTCGCCGTAAAGGTTGCGGCCGGTGTTGACTATTTCATTGCCCCCGATCTTTCCATCAATACCGAAATTGGATGGAAGTTAAATTCCGGCCCCTCCCGTATCTCCACAACGAATTCTGAAGGGGGTATTATTATATCCAACGACGGTTATGAGGGAAGCGCTTTATCGTTTGTCGTCGGTATGCGTTATTTTTTCGAAAAGCCCAAACCGCATCCCCCCGCGCCAATCGTTCCTCCAGAGAAACAACCTATACCAGAACCTATCCTAGAGGCCCTCCCTCCCCCCACCATAGCGCCTGTACAGAATGTGCCGTGGGCGACAAAGGAGGTTTTATTTGAATCGAATTCTTGGGAAATTTCCGACGAGGCAAAAGCGTTTCTTTTGGACGTCGCCGCTTCTCTTATGGGCTCTCCTCAAACGCCGATACAGATCGAGGGGCATACAGACCTGCATGGATCAAAAGAAGGAAATCTTCGGATGGCGCAAAAACGGGTGGAGGCCGTGCTAGAATTACTAAAAGCAGAGGGCATTACAAATGAAATAAAGACGGTCTCTTATGGCGACAGTCAGCCGATCAGCAAAGATACAACACCCGATGCGGATCGTGCGAATCGTCGTGTTATAATTAGACGCGAAGTGCCTAATGTTTTGGAGGCAGTAGAATGAATGCTATTCGGATCTTTTCCTTCTCTTTATTGCTGGTCTTCTTTTTGTCTGGATGCGAGGGAAACCAAAGCGGATGGCTAGGGACAGGCATCACCGAAGAAAAGATTCATCTTGGGCCTCCTTCGAAATCGGCAATCATAGTGCCAATTGGCGCAAGCAATACGGTTACTTTTTCAGTATCCATTGCATTGGGGGCAAGCGGAGAAGATGTCACTTTATCTGTATTGGGTCTCCCAGAAGGCGTAACCCCCAGCTTCTCTCCTTCCGTATGCTTGGCAACGCTTACCCAATGTCCCGTCACCCTAACGCTTTCCGTTGGGGCGACTGTCCCCATCGGGGAGACGCCTATTACCATTATTGGAACGGGTAAGTCCTCTCTACAAACTGTGCAGTTTGCCGCGACGCTGATTGTCTTGCCCACGCTGACAATTTCAAAACCAACCGGCGGAACAATCACCGCCACCATTGCGGATATCAATGGAACAAAAATAAAATGCGGAACAGAGGGATCAATCTGTTCGGGAAGTTATGCGAGCGGAACAAATGTCTCCCTAACCGCAGTCCCCGCCCCCGATTTTCTCTTTGAACGCTGGAGTGGTTGTTCCAGTGAGACAAACGTTTGTTCTCTCACCATGGATGCGGCAAAAACGGTAACAGCCTTCTTTGTCCTTAAAACTTTTGCCCTAACCACCGCTAGTTCCGGCT
>CAYJXH010000138.1:0-3893 GCA_964373975.1 uncultured Nitrospirota bacterium
CCGTTTCTTCCGCTAATCGGGTGCCAAGCCCTCCTGCTAAAATAACTGCTTTCATATCTTAATCCTACAATGCCCTATGCCTATATTGCAAATGATAGACCACCATTTTTCTTGACCCATTTCTTTCCCTACTGTAGTATAGGACACCGTGATACGACTCCTTGATCGATATCTTTTTAAAGAAATTCTTTCGCCTTTCCTGTTAGGTGTTTTACTCCTTACATTCTTAATGCTTCTGAATCAACTTCTAAGGCTTACAGAATGGGTCAGCGACAAAGGGATTGGTTTTCTCACCGTCGCCAATCTTTTTGTAAAACTACTGCCCTCGTTTTTTGTTTTAACCATTCCAATGGCAACTATTTTTGCGGCAATACTTGCCTTTAACAGATTATCATTTGACCATGAGGTTACAGCATTTCGCGCATCCGGTATCGGGGTATCCCGTATGCTTAGGCCTGTTTTTATTTTTGCAGTGATGGCCGCCTTGCTTACCCTTCTGATGGGAAACCTTTCTTTGTATTGGGGAGGCGCGTCTTTTAAGTCCACGGCCATTAAGATATTAAAAGAAAAGATTGGTGTTGGATTAGAAACAGCCCGCTTTGCGGAGATATTTCCGGGCCTGATGATCTACGCCGAGACGATTACTGACGCAACAAAAATGGATCGTGTTTTTATCTATGACGGGAGGTCGGAAGAAGGGCCGCCACAGGTTATCGTTGCCAGAAAAGGACTGCTCATTAACAACGGGAATGCCGTTGGGCTAGAACTTCAAGATGGGGCAATTTATACGCACAATAACAGCATTGATCAGAGAATTTCTTTTGGCGCTTACTCACTCAAATTGCGTTCACCCAGCGATAAAACCGCTGTCACTCAAAATGACCAAAATCAGGCACGACTACAAAAGGCCATTCAAAGAAACTATTCCCTCTCTTATGCCTCTTTTCTATTTTGCTTTTTAGGGGTTCCTCTGGGAATTCTCTCTGGGAAAGGGGGGCGTTTGGGGCCTTTTGTCATTGGGATTGCGATGATCTTGTTCTACTATTCGCTATACAATCTAGGCGATTATTTTTTTCCAGCAAGCAGGATAGCCCTTTGGGTGCCGAACCTCGTCTTTACCCCTATTACGATATTCACATTTATTTTTTACAGAAACAAAACGTAACATGTCTATTTTACCCAAATATATCCTTTCCGAATATTTAAAATTCCTATCGGTCCTGCTGACCGCGTTATTAATGATCTTTTGCACAATCTATTTTTTAGAAAGAATGGATTGGTTCTCGCAAAGACAAGTCCCGTTTTTTTTAATCGTACAACACTTATTATTAAGACTTCCCAAGATGATTTCAGACCTCATGCCGCTCGCGCTTTTTTTATCATGTTTGCTTACTTTAGGAACGCTGGCAAAAAACAATGAGATGATTCCGATGATGAACGCAGGGATTAGTATCGTTACGATTACCGCCCCAATTCTTCTCGTCGGCGCGGCAATGAGCGTTATTTTTTTCTTTCTCAATGGATCATTTATCCCATCCGCTTACAAGGCGGCACGGGTTGTACAGAAGGAGGGGATAGAAAAAAGGGGCATTGAAGGAACCCTTTTGCAAAATAAAATCTGGATTCGATTAAACGGAAAGACATTACTTTATACGCGATTAGTCAATGCAAAAAAAAATAGAATGGACGGCGTCCATTTTTATTATTTGGGTAACGAGACGCCCATTGAAGCGGAGATAGAGGCCGAAACACTCCATTACGAAAATGGCCAATGGATTTTATCAAACGGTTTTGATATACGCCATGAAAAAGACGGAACCACCCTGCACACGCCGTTTGCCCGAAAAGAAATACAGATTGGGAAAACCCTGCTAGAGATGCAACGGATTGAGGTCGCGCCAGACGAGATGACCTCTGGGCAACTTCAATCTTATGTGGATCAGTTAAAAAAGGATGGATTAAATCATACAAGGTATCAGGTTGATTTAGATCAAAAATATGCTTTTTCGTTGTCTAACTTCATCGTGGTTCTTTTAGGCATCGGCATCGCCTTTCAATATCTGCAACAAGGCGGAATCTCAAAAAGTGTTCTCGTGGGGCTTGTTATTTTTCTGCTTTATTGGCTGTCCATTTCAATTTTCCTCTCCATGGGTAAAACGGAGATCCTCACTCCCGTACAGGCTGTTTTTGCGCCGCATCTCCTGTTTCTTTTTCTGGGCGGGTATCAGTTTTTTAATCTTCATCGGGCGAACTGACGCATTGAGGTTCATGGGCAATCTGGGTTTAAAAAACTTATTAAATCTTCTCTATCCAAGAACGTGTATCGCTTGCGGGCAGGATATCTGCAATGCGGACCCGTACACGCTCTTTTGCGATCATTGTGCGGCGGCCGTGATCCGACTGCCCGATCATCTCTGTTTTGTTTGTAACGAACCTTTTATTTCTGACGCGGCAACGTCGCATTCTCCAAATCATCGTTGCGGCGCATGCCGAGAGAATCCTCCTCCTTTTTTAAAGGCGATTACACCGTTTCTTTATGAAGGCCCTCTGGCCACCGCGATTTGTCAGTTCAAATATCAGAAAAAACCGCATCTGGCGATACCGCTTGCCGTGCTGATTGCGGAAGACATTGCCAAAATCTCTTTTGATTATGTCATGCCGATTCCGCTTCATCCTTCCCGACTGCGAAGCCGTGAGTTTAATCAATCACTCCTTTTAGCGAAACAAATTGCCGTTACCCTTTCCCGCCCGTATTTTATAGATGCCATGATAAGAATCCGTAAGACCCCGCCCCAAGTTGGATTATCAAGAAAGGAACGAGATGAGAATATCAAGGGAGCCTTTCTTGTGCCACAACAAAATGAGATCAAAGATCGGAGAATCTTGCTGATTGATGATGTCTACACCACCGGTGCGACATTAAGAGAAGGGGCGAGAACCCTTATGGCCGCAGGGGCAAAAGAGGTGATGGTTGCCACCATTGCACGGATGGCGCTTTCTATATAATGTTATCCCTAATTGAATACTTCCGTATTTCTTCCAACTGAGTTGTGGCCTGTGTATGCCCCAATGTCTTTAGAACAGGCCGTTCATGGTGAGCTTGTCGAACCATAAACAGAATGTTACCCTTCGACAAGCTCAGGGTGAACGGAAATAATAAGAACGACTGAGATAGGGATGGTGTAATGTGTGGGCCTGTCAATTTGCGGTCGGGTCAATCTCGCTAAAATTTCGGATGGACACAAAACGATTGGAGTCCCCCCGCAAAATCTTACTGCTAGCATAACTTTTATACACAAGATGTTTAATGCCAAATGCCTGCGCCGAGATGAGCACGTCCTCATTATCGTCTACAAATAAAGACCGTTCTTTATCAAAGCCAACCAGTTTTTCCGCCGCTTCCCAATATCCGCGTACTTCCTTGGGAAATCCGACTTCGCTTGCGGAGACGATTTTTTGCAGATAGGGGCGAAGGGGTATTTTTGCCAGTTTGATTTCAACGGCTTTTATATGCGCGTTGGTTAATAATGCCACCTGCTTTCCTGCGGATTTTAGAAATTCCAAAAAAGGGAATACCCCATCGTGTACCCGCAACGCGCTGGAAACGGACGCTTTCAGCGCGGGAATATCAATGCCGAATCGGTTAGACCAATAATAAATATCGGTCCAAATAAGCTTCCCCTCTTGCGCTTTGTACTCTGCGTGGATTTTGGCCTTTGCAACCGCAATGGGAATCTGCATCAGCACAGCATACTGTTCGGGAATATATTCTTCCCAGAAATAATCATCAAAATATTTATCCAGAAGCGTCCCGTCTAAATCCAGCAGGACAAAATCAACTGCCTCCCATAAAATCTTACTGGTTTTCATTTTTATTGCTCATGGTGATGTTA
>CAYJXH010000139.1:0-3879 GCA_964373975.1 uncultured Nitrospirota bacterium
TTCTTCATGAGGCAACGATACCCTCTTCGACGAGATTCCTGATGAGGCAATGCGGGATATTGACTTTTGATATGAATTTCGGCAGTATGGCTCCTATGTCAAATGTAGGCGTACCGACACAAGTTCAGGTAGAAGTAGACGAGGCGACCGCGCAAGGGGTTTATTCCAACATGGCTATTGTTGCGCATACTGAAACCGAATTTGTATTTGACTTTGTCTATATCCAACCACAAGCCCCAAAGGCCAAGGTGCGTGCCCGCATTGTCACCTCCCCGTCTCATGCAAAACGATTCTTGGCCGCGCTCCAAGATAATCTTCGCCGATATGAAGAAAAATGCGGCCCAATCAAAATTTCAGGAGAAGCGGGAAAGAGCAACGACCGTTACGAAGGCCATTACCTCTAAATCAGGTTTTGCGGATCCACATCAATTGTAAGCCGTATATCCCGCAGTGCATTGAACAAATCCAGTCCTTGTTTTAAGACCGATTTTAATAAATGTTGATTTGACCCCTTCATCAGAATCTGATACCGGTATTCATTTCGAAGACGTGTAATCGGTGCCGGGGCTGGCCCTAAAACTTCAACGCCGTTCCTGATTTTTTTTAGAATAACAGCCAATCGTTCTGCCTGCTCGCAGGCCTGCTCCTCTTTTTTATGACTTAAACACAGTAAAATCAATTTTGTAAATGGAGGATAATTGGCGTCTTCCCTGAACGCCTTCTCTGTGTGATAAAAAGGCTCATATTGGGGGATCACGCGAAATAGCTCATGTGAAGGTTGAAATGTTTGAATCAAGACTTCTCCCAGTTTCTCTCCCCTACCCGTTCGGCCTGCCACTTGAGACAGGAGTTGAAATGTTCGCTCAGACGATCTAAAGTCTGGGAAATTCAAAGAAAAATCGGCACAGACAATGCCCACAAGCGTTACCCCGTGAAAATCATGTCCTTTGGCCACCATCTGCGTGCCGATCAAGATATCGGCCTCTTTCGCTTCCATGGCTGTAATCATTTCATGATGCGCCCCTTTTTTAGAAGTGGTATCGCGATCCATTCGCAGAACCCGCGCCAAGGGGAAGAGCGCCTTTATCTCTTCTTCCACCTGCTCCGTTCCAATGCCTAAGGAGAGCAGTCGCGTTCCTTTACAATTTACACAATCTGCTGGGGCGCGCTGTTGAAATCCACAGTAATGACAGCGCAATTTCTTTTCCCTTTTGTGAAAAGTCAGTGAAACAGAGCAATGCTTGCATTGCCATTTTTGGCCGCAATCTCCGCACAAAAAAGAAGGAGTATGCCCACGGCGATTGATAAACAGGATCACCTGTTCGCGCAGTTCTAAACGTTTTTCAATCGCCGAAATTAGCGTTCGCGTTAGAAAAGGCTTCACCCATTCTCCCCGCTCACGAAGGTCAATCATCGTCATATTCGGCATAGGTCTTTCGGAAACGCGATGGGGAAGCGTGAGGGTTTTGTATTTTCCGATACTGCCATTGTAAAACGATTCAAAGGAAGGGGTCGCAGACCCTAATACAACGGTCGCGCCTAAAATCTTTGCGTAAACAAGCGCGGCATCGCGCGCATGATATCGAATGGTCTCTTCCTGCTTGTAAGAGGCGTCATGTTCTTCATCAACAATGATAACACCCACCGATCCCATCGGCGCAAAAAGCGCGGAACGCGCGCCAATAGCAATCGTGGCCTCATTCTCCTTGATCTTTCGCCATTCGCAATAGCGTTCCTTGGGCGTTAGTTTGCTATGCAGAACGGCAATCTTATTGCCAAAGCGACTGCGAAATCGGGCAACCAATTGCGGTGTCAGACCAATCTCTGGCACCAGAACAATTGCGCCTTTGTTTTGCGCTAACGCCTTTTGAATCACCTGCAAATAGACTTCGGTCTTTCCGCTCCCCGTTACGCCATGGAGCAGAAAAGGGGAAAATCCGCTCGCAGGGGACGTTCCCCTCGCAGGGGACGGTCCCCCCGCAGGGCACGTTGCCCTCGCAGGGGACGGTCCCCCTTTTTCAATGGCCGCACTGATCCTATTGTACGCATTTTGTTGATCCGCGTTGAGCGGCAATGGCGGTGTGTTTTCTTCTGGTTCTGCTTGCGATAATATTTTCCGCGCTTGTTTTATTGAGGCTTTTTTCTCCCAACGTTCTTTAATAAAGCAAGGAAATGCCGTTTCCATCACCGCGCCAATGGGCGCAAGATAGTAATCTGAAATCCATTGAAGGAGTTTGACGAGACAAGGCGGCAGAGGGGATGTTGTCTCCAATATCGCTAGAACATCCTTTATTTTTTTAATATCCGTCTGAATATCTATCGGATCAATATATCGGACAAAATAGGCCGTTTTGACACCTGTACGAAATGGAACCGACAAGCAATCGCCCAAGTTCAGGGGTTTCTTCTCCATGGAGGATGGCAAGCAATAATGAAACGGGTATGGAAGTCTGCCTACGGTTACTTCTACATACCGCAGACTACGTTCCGTCAAGGACACTTTCCAAACCAATAATATCTATTTTTGGCAATCACACGGTACATTTTTGTTGCAAGCATATAAAACCCGGGCAATTTAAAAAACAATTCAACAGCCCATCCCATGGGGAGTACGGGAAGCATTCTGCGAAAGGCAGAAACACCAGATGAAACAGAACCTTGTGTATCAACAAGCAGCATGGCATCCATAGATTTCATTGCGGCAAGCTCTGGAGCGAGTCTACAAGCCTGTTTGTCCTGAAAAGGTAGGAAGCGAATATGCTTTTTAATATCCCATTGCTCTATTCGTTTTTTTGAAAAGACACAAAGACGACATGTTGCATCATAAATGAGAATAGGGCGAGAATCTTCCATGGGGCTATTCTGACATAAACGCGTTTATATGCGCTACCTCTCAAGCCCAATGGAATAAACCCCTTGTAACAGACGCTATGGAACCTTCACCCCTTCGATATACTTTAGCGTCGCTTCTGGGGTGACACCCATGCCGTGCTCCACAAAATTTGGCACCGTGGAAAGATCAATGCCGTCTGCTCTAGCGAGGGAAAGCGTTCCGGGATCTGTCACCTCGTTGAGAAACTGGCGGATGTCCAACGGCTTAACCAGATAGGTCTTGCCTGCGACTGTGGCATCTTCCAGTAGGGTTCCATCGAGAATATTGATGATCTTGCTTGAAATATCCGACGTTAAACGGAACTCGTTTTGCCTAAGATCAAAGAAGAGGTCTGGCAAACCATGCATCCATCCATCAAATTGAAGGGAGAGGGTTTTGTCTATACCGGCATTGTTCTTCAGAACAATCGGCTTAAACGCAATCCGATCATCCAAAATCTTGTACACGCCGTCTTTCAGCAGAAACTGCTGTTTTCCCCATTGCTGATCGCCCTGCGGAAACTCCCAGTTAAACCGAACAGGAAGACCGCCAATGGTCGCGACCAATCCCCACATTCCTTTTCTTACAACATCCCCAACAACGGCCCCTTGATCAAGGTTGCCAGCCGTTTTGTAAACCAGCTTCAAGAATTTTGGGTCTGATGGGTCGGTGATGAACAAAAATGCGGAGCTTCCCGTATCAACCCATTCAGGTTTAATTTCTGTTCCCGATGGAATAAGCCCTGCGGCATTCGCGGGGTTCGCCGCCTCTTGTATTTCAATCTTAACATCGTAATCTGTGCCCGTTCTCTTCACCACAAAATTGGCGCCGCGGGTGTTGATATAATATTCCCGACCAAGCTCCGGGACGAAAGGTGTATCCTTCGCATCGTCAAATTTCGGAGTCCATGTCCTCTGATCAAAAGAAAGGACTGTTTTCTCAACCCAACCTGTGGCTGTAAATTCAATGTAGACCCTTCCTCCAATATGGACAAAAAGCTGTGTTCC
>CAYJXH010000140.1:0-3876 GCA_964373975.1 uncultured Nitrospirota bacterium
GAGCGCTTCCTTCACACGGAAGAGGCCGCTGGTTCGATCCCAGCATCGCCTACCAAATTTATTAAGGTAACTGTAAGATCGCGGCCTCTAAAAAATCCCACATCAACTGCCGACTTGTCGCATGAGGGTGGGGATGCGCGTTACCCGTGAGCTGATGATACAGTTCGCGCAGTTTGGCCTTCTTGTCGGAGGTGTTGTCTAACGGATTGTTTGATTTGACAATAGAGAGATTTGGATGTCCTGATGGGTCTTTCTTTATAAGAAAGGCTTCGTCTGCCTCTGTTTGAATCCATAATCCAATTTCAAGCATGGCGGTAAGGGCTGTCCGCCTATTTCCGAATTTCTAATAACGCGACATCGAAGATCAATGTTGCGTTGGGTGGGATAACCCCACCTGCGCCACGCGCGCCATATCCTAATGTGGGTGGAATGGTCAGCGTTCTTTTTCCGCCGACTTTCATTGTAGACAACCCTTCGTCCCATCCCTTAATAACCTGTCCTTGCCCTAAGACAAAAGAAAAAGGTTCGTTGCGATCTACAGAACTATCGAATTTTGTTTTGTCTGTGAGCCAGCCCGTGTAATGCACGACGACTGTTTGACCCGATTGGGGTGTTGCTCCCGTTCCTTCGATGACATCTACGTATTGTAAACCTGAAACTGTTGTCACTTTTTTCTCCTTTGTTTTTTTTAGGGTATTTTCAGCGGATTGTGCGTTCCCAAGATGCAAGCCAAGAATCGCAATGGCCAGAATCAGACAAACATATCTTACGGTGTGCATATTCAAAACCTCCTAATAATGACTGCTTTTTATCACAGCCAATTTTCTAATGTCAAGTTTCGGCCCTTTCTCTTGACATTTAAAAAATGAGGTATTGTCAGTTCCCTTCCGATTTTGTTATGATGAGTGACCTTGGAGGGATTGTATGGAAAAAATCATAAGAGAATCGCTAGAGGATGTTACCTTGGCGATGACGCGGCTTAATGGCCATTTTGAGGATAAAATAAAGGAGTTTCGTTCGCAGGGTCGGGATGAAAAAGAACTTGCAGAATTGATAAAAGGGGCAATGGCCATGAAAGATGCCGCAGGAATTTATCTTGCGTGGTCTGGCCACTATATTGAACGGCTGGAAAAAACAGAAGCCCTTGATCTCTCCGATGAGTTAGAAGGGATAGGGGGGCCATAATGTCTGATTCAATGTGGGTTCTGCACGATAAAGATTTTAAGCTCATTGAGGCTGAGTTGACCAAACTTGCGGATCTGGCAAACGCGAAACTTACCTTTTTAGTGGATAAAGACGGCCATCTGATCGCCAGTGCCGGCGATTCTCGCAATCTCGATACCACCTCGCTTGCGTCTTTAACCGCCGGAAATATTGCGGCATCCGGTGGAATCGCTAAACTTCTGGGAGAAAAAGAGTTTACGTTTTTATTCCATGAAGGAGAAAAGGATCACATCCATCTTTCCGTAATTGCGCAACGCGTTATTTTGGTGGTTATCTTCGATCAGCGATCTTCTTTGGGCCTTGTACGTCTTAGGGTACGAAAGAGCGGGGAGGTATTGACACAAATTTTTGCCTGTATTTTGAGTGATGCAGAAAAAGAAAAACAAGAGAAGGAAAATCGGTCTCCATTCGCGGCCATTACAGAGGCAGATATAGATCGGTTATTTGGTTAATGTCTTTTATCAATTATTCTGGAAAAGAAATTAACTGCAAGATCGTCTATTATGGGCCGGGTCTTTGTGGAAAAACAACCAACTTAAATTATATCTATAAACGCGCCTCTCCGGAAAGCAAAGGAAAGCTGATTTCCCTTGCCACAGAAACGGAACGCACATTGTTTTTTGATTTTCTCCCCCTCTCTTTAGGGGCAATAAATGGTTTTAAAATCCGCTTTCACCTCTATACTGTTCCCGGACAGGTATTTTATGATGCCAGCAGAAAATTGATTTTACGCGGTGCAGATGGCATCGTGTTTGTTGCAGATTCCCAAGAGGCGCGAATGGAAGCGAATATCGAAAGCATTGAAAATTTGGAGTACAACCTCAAAGAACATAACATTAGTTTCAGTACGATTCCCCTTATAATGCAATATAATAAGCGTGATCTTCCCAATGTCACACCTGTTTCGGATTTAGATAAGGCATTAAATCCCAGAAAAGTGCCTTACTTTGAGGGCGTGGCTTCTACAGGAAAAGGGGTATTTGAGTCATTAAAAGAGATTGCAAAGTCGGTCATTCTAGACCTGAAAAAAAAGACGTAACTTGCTCCCCTCACCGACCTCTCCCGCAGTCGGTCGCAGAGCTCCCGATCCCTTAGGCACCCGAGGTGCTGTGCAGAGGGGAGGGGATAATAAGGGAAAATGATAACACCCACATTTGAGCTGTTTTCCGAAAAAGCCAAAGAAGGCAATCTCATTCCCGTCTATCGGGAGATATTGGCCGACACCGAGACCCCCGTCTCTGCCTTCCTGAAAATAAAAGAGGGTCAGTATTCCTACTTGTTAGAAAGCGTGGAAGGGGGAGAGAAATGGGGAAGATATTCCTTCTTAGGCACATCCCCTTCTTTGATCATCAAAGGCGCGGGCAACAGTGTGGAAATACAGGAAGGGGATCACTGTCAGAGGCTTCATAACGAAAATCCGCTACAGGTCTTAAAAAGTGTTATGGCCCGATTTAAACCCGTAGAGATCGAAGGACTGGAAAGATTCGCAGGCGGCGCGGTTGGATTTATCGGTTATGAAGGGATGCGGTTTTTTGAATCAATGGCGTTTAAAAACGCGCAAAAAGGAACAGACTTTTTTTTCATGTTCACGGATACTTTTCTTATTTTTGATAATTTAAAACATAAAATTAAAATTGTTACGAATGCCTTTATTGAAAATTCCGACCTCAAACAAGCCTATCAAAAAGCCGTTGCCAAAATTGATGCGATGGTTGCCCGTTTCGAGGTGCCATTAAAAAAGACGCATCGGCTCCTTTCTGCAGACGAAAATAAAAGTGCCCCCATCACTGCTCCCTCATCGAATATGAGCAAGGAGCAGTTTATTGAATCTGTTCACAAAGCCAAGGCGTTCATTCGTTCGGGAGATGTTTTTCAGGTGCAACTCTCTCAACGTTTTTCGATTCCCATAAAATCGGATCCCTTTGTAACTTATCGGACGTTGCGTAGTATCAATCCTTCTCCTTATATGTATTATATTCAAGCAGGGCCTCTGCATCTGGTGGGAACCTCTCCAGAAGTTTTGGTTCGGTTGGAAGGAAGACGGGCAGAAGTGCGTCCCATTGCGGGAACACGTCGTCGCGGCGGGACAGTCAAAGAAGACCTCGCACTAGAGAAAGAACTTTTGGCCGATCCTAAGGAACGGGCAGAACATATCATGTTGGTTGATTTGGGGCGCAACGATCTGGGCCGGGTCTGTGACTATGGCTCCGTACAAGTCACCGAGTTGATGGTCATCGAACGATACTCGCACGTGATGCATATCGTCTCGAATGTCGTTGGAAAATTACGGGAGATGTCCGATGCCTTTTCTCTTTTAGAGGCGTGTTTTCCCGCCGGCACGGTAACAGGCGCGCCCAAAATTCGGGCCATGGAAGTTATTGACGCGCTGGAACCTTCCGGTCGTGGCCTTTATGCCGGCACGGTTGGGTATTTTGGTTTTGATGGAAATATGGACACCTGTATTACCATACGCACCATTGTGGTTGAGAATAACGTGGCGACCGTTCAGGCCGCGGCGGGAATTGTCGCCGATTCCGATCCTGATAGCGAATACGAAGAAACCATGAATAAGGCCAAGGCAATGCTCTCTGCGATTGCAATGGCTAATCAGTAAATTTCCCCTCTCCCTTGAGGGGAGAGGCTAGGGTGAGG
>CAYJXH010000141.1:0-3843 GCA_964373975.1 uncultured Nitrospirota bacterium
GCAAGCCGTTCTCCTTCGACAGGCTCAGGATGAACGGCGGTCGAAGGGCTCACCACGAACGGACTGAAAGACATTTACGAAATGCCACCCCCAGGCGCCCAACGGGCGACTATTCCCGCAGGCGGCGTACCGCCACCGCCTGAGCCGACTGGGATTCGAACCCAGGACACCCGCCTTAAAAGGGCGGTGCTCTACCAGCTGAGCTATCGGCCCATGAAGCAACCCCGCATCCTACGCCTCTTCACCCTTTCTTTTCAAGAGACGGCGCACTTTTTTCCCAACCTTCAGGTCTTTGCAATCAGAAGGCTGTAACGTCAACGTGTAATTGGGATCAATCATTTTCGCCGAGTCTATCTCCACGCCGCCCTGTAAAATCAGCCTGCGTGCTTCTCCACGACTTTTAACCCACCCCTGTTTACACAACAAATCAATGAGTGAGAACGGTTCCGCGTTTAAAAATAATTCTTCTGCTGTTCCCTGTTTTCTTCCGACGGTAATGTCAAAATGTTCCTGCGCGGCCAGAGCGTGATCCGCGCCATGAAATCGTTCAACCAATATCCGTCCGAGTTTTTGTTTGGCTGACATGGGATGCAGTAATTTTACGTCCTCGATATTTTCGTCTGTTAAAAGGGTGTAGTACCGCAACATCAACTCGTCCCGAATGGACATCACCTTTCCAAACATCTCAAACGGCGGGTCTTCTAACGCAATTGCATTCTGAAAGGTCTTGCTCATTTTCTTCACGCCGTCAACGCCTTCTAATAGCGGAAGGGTCATCACGACCTGCGGACTTTTTCCTGCAATCTTTTGCAACTCGCGCCCGACAAGCAGGTTAAATGTTTGATCTGTTCCGCCCAATTCAATATCCGATTCCAGCACAACCGAATCGTGTCCTTGTATCAGCGGATACAAAAACTCATGGATCGAAATGGGAAGCGACTGCTGATACCGTTTTTTAAAATCGTCTCGTTCGAGAATACGCGCCACGGTGTATTGTCCGGCAAGCGTGACCATCTGCTCCGCAGACATCTTGCCCATCCATTCGCTGTTAAAACGAATATGTGTCTTTTGCCGATCGAGTATTTTAAAAACTTGGTCTTGATAGGTTTGCGCATTTTTCAAAACGGCTTCGCGCGTGAGCGGCACGCGGGTTTCGGATCTTCCGGAAGGATCGCCAATCATTCCGGTAAAATCGCCGATTAAAAAAATAACCTCATGCCCCAACGCTTGGAACTGGCGCATCTTCTGGAAGAGGACGGTATGCCCTAAATGCAGGTCTGGCGCGGTAGGATCAAACCCGGCCTTAATGCGAAGTGGTTTTTTTTCTGCTTTTGACTTCTTGAGTTTCTCTAAAAGCTCTGCAGGAGAAATGGTCTCAACGATGCCGCGCGAAAGAAGGCGAAACGCCGCCTCCGGATTACAATCGGCATCGGTATCGTTAATGTGCCTCTTTCTGAAGGAATGCCTCATACGCACTGGCCGTCATCAGTTTTTCAACCTCTTTCGGATCGGTCATTTCAATCACGGCAATAAAGCCTTCTCCGTAAGGGTCTTTGTTGATTAGCTCGGGGTGTTCTTTCAATGTTTCGTTCACAGACACAATCTTTCCACCAACAGGGGCGTACATCGGCGAGGTTGTTTTTGTGGATTCTATTTCTGTGATTTCAGCGCCATACAATACGGTTACGCCGACCTTGGGAAGTTCCAGATAAACAATATCGCCCAACGCATCTTGGGCAAAATCAGAAATTCCTAATATCGCTTTTGTCCCTATAACTTTCACCCACTCATGTTCTTTATGATAGAAAAGCTCCGGCAGAATTGTCATTGTTCCCCCTCCATAAAATGATGAATTAAAATGTCCCTTCATTGTATAAGACGACCTTGTCCGCAATGTCAAGGTTCTTTTTAATTTTCAGAAGACCTAAAGAGATTGACAAGGGTTTGTTCAAGGTGATATAAATCGGGTCAATTTGGAGGTTCATAAAATGCATGCCGTATTAGAAACAGGTGGAAAGCAGTATCGCGTTTGTGTCGGAGAAGTCGTTCGCGTTGAAAAGTGCGTTGCGGAAAAAGGCTCTAAAATAGAATTCGGGCCGCTCTTACTGGTTCAAAAAGAAGACGAAGTCATTACCGATGCCACGCAGTTGAAGGATACAAAGGTCGTCTGCCAAGTTTTGTTGCAAGGACGAGAGAAGAAAATTCATGTCTTTAAAAAGAAAAAGCGTAAAAACTATCGTCGGTCGCAAGGACATCGGCAGTCCTTTACGCAATTAAAAGTATTAGAAATCGTGGAGGCGCCGGCCGTAAGCGGGATTACAGCCCTCGTTGGGGCTGTTTAGAACCGGGATTACAGCTCCGGTGGGGCTGTGTAGAAAACAGGATGAAAAACAATGGCACATAAAAAGGGACAGGGTTCTACTCGAAACGGGAGAGACAGTAATTCCCAACGACTGGGTGTTAAGAGGTTTGGCGGGGAGCTTATTTCCGCTGGCAGTATTATTATTCGTCAAAGAGGAACGCGGATATATCCCGGTCTTCATGTTGGAATGGGCAGGGACTATACGCTTTTCGCATTGATCAATGGCACCGTTCAATTTGGACATACCAAGGGAAAACAGGATGTCCGCATTAATCCGGTGGCGGTGCAACTGCCTCCTGTGGTCCCATGTGTCGTTAGCTAAATCCCCACGCTATCTACGGTTTTAGCACCCCAACGAGGGTGCTCACTCCGGAGTGGCCGGTGCCACTTGTGTTTATAGATCACGCTAAAATTTTTGTAAAGGCCGGAGATGGCGGCGATGGCGCCATTAGTTTTCGCCGCGAGGCTTATGTTCCGAAAGGCGGCCCCGATGGCGGCGATGGCGGCGATGGCGGCGATGTCATTCTGGAAGCGTCGCATCAAGTCTCAACCCTCATTCATATCCATTATCAACAACAATACAAAGTAAAAACAGGAGGACTCGGCAGCGGGAGCAAGAGTTCAGGAAAAAGCACGCCTGATTTAATTATTCCCGTCCCCCCCGGCACCATTGTTAAAGATGCCGAGACGCAAGAGATTGTCGGAGACATTCAAGTGTTAGGACAGCAGTTGATTGTGGCAAAGGGAGGGCGCGGTGGACGGGGCAACCACCATTTTAAGTCCCCTACCCGACAGACCCCATACATTGCCGAGCCGGGGACAAAGGGGGGGGAGCGATGGCTTTCTCTGGAATTAAAATTTTTAGCCGATGTCGGACTGGTGGGTCTGCCGAACGCAGGAAAGTCTACGCTCATTTCAGTGCTTTCAAATTCAAAACCCAAAATTGCAGATTACCCCTTTACCACGCTGATCCCTAATATGGGAGTCGTTCATTGGGGGCGCAATCATGAACATCATTTTACCGTGGCCGACATCCCCGGACTCATTGAAGGGGCACATGAAGGGAAAGGGCTGGGCATCCAATTTCTTAGGCATATCGAACGCACAAAACTTTTACTGCATCTGGTAGATGTCTCCGTCAGTGGAGATGTCGCAGGAGGGGCAACGTGCCCTGCGAGCGTCGCCCCAAATCCCGTGCGCGACTTTAAAACAATACGATTGGAGCTCGCGTCTTATCAGGAGAGTTTAATCGAAAAACCGTTTATGGTTGTGGCAACCAAAATTGATTCTGTAGGAAAACAGCTATTGAAACTTAAACGTTATTGCGCCAAAGAAAAAATTCCATTTTTTGAAATATCGGCAGTCACAGGGGAAGGAATTGCGCCCCTCATTCGTATCATGGCAAAAGAGGTAGAGAAGGCCCGGGCGGTTATTCAAGAGGAAAAAATATAAAGATTTTCCCTCTCCCCTTGTGGGAGAGG
>CAYJXH010000142.1:0-3729 GCA_964373975.1 uncultured Nitrospirota bacterium
CGAATTTAGCGAAGCACAAGCGGATTGTGGTCTGTGCCAAGATTCGGAAGAAACTTTGCCGGATCAGTGCGGCGACCGTGGATCGTTTGTTAACGAAGGAGCGAAAGAAGTATATTCTGAAGGGGCGATCCCATACCAAGCCGGGGACATTGTTAAAGCATCAGATTCCGATTCGGACGTTTGCGGATTGGAATGAGAAGCGGCCTGGTTTTGTGGAGATTGATTTGGTGGGACACGATGGGGGGAATGTTTCTGGGGAGTTTGGGTATACGTTGGATGTGACGGATGTTCATACGACGTGGACAGAGACTGCGGCAGTGAGGAATAAGGCGCAGGCGTGGGTGTTTGAGGCGATGAAGCAGATTCGAGGGCGGCTTCCGTTTGATTTATTTGGGATTGATTCGGATAATGGCAGTGAGTTTATCAATGCGCATTTTGTTCGGTACTGTGAGGCCGAGAAGATTACTTTTACGCGGGGTCGTGCCTACAAGAAGAATGATGGTTGTTTTGTGGAGCAGAAGAACTATTCTGTGGTGAGGCGAGCCGTGGGGTATGCGCGGTATGACACGGAGAAAGAGATTGGATTGCTGAATGACCTGTATCAGCATCTTCGGTTTTATACCAATTATTTTCAGCCGACAATGAAGCTGATTGAGAAAATACGTACTGGGGCTCGCGTGAAGAAGCGTTACGATATTCCCAAGACGCCGTATCAGCGGGTATTGGATTCTCCTGATGTTCCCGAAGAGAAGAAGGCGGTGATACGGAAGGTTTATTCGTCTCTGGATTTGGGCAGATTGAAGCGGGAGATCGAGCGATTGCAGGAGGCCTTAGAGAGAGGTGTTGGTGCTAAAAGGGGACACAGAAAATGAGGAAGAATACGCCTTGGGAAAATGAGTGTTTAAGAATCGATTTTTGGCGTTCTATTTTTAGACAATGCGCCGAAGGGTTCTTGTAGAAGAACAGAATCTTTCATCCGTTATTGGAAGCGGTTAAAACAAGATCAGAATGTCGTATGGACAAAGAACTGAAAATGGTTTCGGCTAGATTTTCTGATGAGGCAACGATACACGTTTGGACTAGATTTTCTCATGAGGCAATAGGGACAGACTCTAACCTTTAATTCACCGCCTGTTTCCAAAACAACATGGCCGAATACCACGCCCCTCACGTCATTCCCGAAATCTTTTATCGGGAATCCAGTCATTTGCATGGGGAATATCTTTCTGGATTCCCGATAGAACCATTCGGGAATGACAAAAAAGGGTCTGTTCCATTCTAAAAGCATTCGTTTTTTCTATTGCGTAATCTGGGATAATGATTTGTTTTTGATGTTTGTCAGCCATGAGTTGAAGAAAGGTTTAAAACCGCGTTAGCAAAAGTTTTAAAAAAGTTCATAGATCAGAGAGTAGAGTGTCCAAATGACCGGATGTTTTGTGCTTGGACAAAACAGCAACAATATCTGGCAGATGTTCCGCAGTCTGTTTCACCGCCTCAACCCATGGCAAAAGCGGGAGCAATTCGATTTCATTATCTGCAATTTCGCCATACGAGAGGCGACGGTATGCGTAGGCGTCCCTCGTCTCTTTAAACTCGTCGCGGTAGATCATGAAAGAAAGTATCTCCCATGATTGTCTCTTTTGCGTGTTGAAACGGGTTATCAGTCCTACAATAGTGGATAATCGCATTTCTTCTTCCGTCAACTCAAGCGCGCAAGGTTTCATCGGAGCAAGCTTCTCCGCCACAAGCATGGCGAGTTCCTTTATGCCATGACCAGAACGCTTTTCACGGGCTTCATCTTCGGTAAACAGGCCAGAATGAATTCCAGCATATTTGATGGAATTCTCAAGTGACTGAAACAAGAGACTCAAAAAAATGGGAAAAACAGCAGAATCGGTACGCAGAAAATCGTCGTTTCCCAAAATGCGTTCAGCAGCGAGTGCGTATGCTTTGGCGACTTCATCGCGAGTAAACATATTGGCCTTCGCCTTACGGGTGTAGTTCTTTTTTGCGCTCATCGTTAGTCCTCTCGCGCCTTTAGTTTTATCGGCCGTTTAGGTCTCGTCAGTTGCTTGAAGTTTTCGGTTGAGATGACTGGCTTCTTTGTCTGACGTTCGATATCCTTACGCGTCCTGCCAGCCACTGCCCCACCGTCATTGGCATCTTTTTTCAGCGGTAACATTCCTTGTGAATCTCGGTCTTTATGCAGCTTCGTGGTTGTCGCCTCGCCCAACATCGTGAGGATAAGCTCAATGTCGGTCATGTGGTCGCGCAGGTTTTCTCGTTCCAACGCCTTCACCTGCTTGTATTCGTCTACCTTGAGACCAAAGACACCCTGCATGATTTCGTTGGTCAGGATGGCGAATTCCAACTTGGTCGAGGCGCCGCGATCTTTCCACTCATCGGTAAGGTCCTGTCGTATGGCGATGCCCCGCAACCGCTTGTCAATCCACTCCTTGGGATAGCCCTTCTTTTCGTAAAGCTCCTGCATCCGGCCCATAGCAAGTTCGGGGTTTTCGATCTCGTCTATGCGCTCCTTTCCCACTCGCGCCAACCAGCGTTTGAGGGGCTCCACTTTGGGTGAGGGAATGGACTGAATAATCCGGAACAGGGTCTCCGTGTTGGCACAGTCGGTCGCATAGGATTTGCCGTCACTGGATTGCATTTTCAGTTGTCCGATTTTTTCGGACAACTGGTCATAGCCCTCGGCGTTAAGCTTTTTTTTCAGATCGTTCCAGTATTTGCGTGGCCGGTCGCCACCTACCAAGGCTTCGATGACATCAATGATGGAAAACCACCACTCACCCTCGTGAAGAATTTTTCGAATCTGTTTGCCTTCAAACAAGGCGAGCTTGGATGCTTCTGATTTATTCATAATAGTTCACTCCTCCTTAACCATCCCCCACAATCCGCCCGTCCGCGATCATTATTTTTCGCGTCAGCCTATTTGCGATCTCTGCGTCGTGTGTTATTAGAATGAGGGTGTGCCCTTTTTGATTGAGCGCTAGAAGAATATCAATAATTTCGTCACCTGATTTTGAATCTAAATTACCGGTCGGCTCGTCCGCAAGAATAATTTTAGGACGATTCACCAACGCGCGCGCAATGGCAACTCTTTGCTGTTGACCTCCTGAAAGCTCCCTCGGAAGATGATGCCCCCGATCGGCAAGCCCAACCTGTTGCAGAGCTTCCTGCGCGCGGGATAGCCGTTCCTCTTTAGAAGTGCCATTATAAAAAAGGGGCAGGGCAACATTTTGAAGCGCGGTTTGCCTCGGTAATAGGTGAAAGGTCTGAAAGATAAATCCGAACGATTGATTCCGAATGTTGGCCAAGTCAAAATCAGAAAGGGATAGAACAGACGTGCCGTCTAATAAATATTCGCCCGATGTCGGCAATGAAAGACAGCCAATGATATCAAGCAGGGTGGTCTTTCCACTTCCCGATCGGCCCACAATCGAAACCGATTCTCCTTGCTTTATGGTCAAAGTGATCGGGTGAAGGGCGTGCACAAAGATTGCACCCATCTGATAGACCTTGCCGACATTGGTGAGCGAAATAAGCTCCATTGAAGCTATTACAGAGCGCGTCCGATCCCTTCTGCCAGCGGCCCAACGAGGGCGGCCTCGGCACTGTCTATTTTTCGGTCATTACAGCCGTATTCGTAGGAAAGCCCCAGATCGTCAATCATGGTCAGGTCGTCTTGCGGGTTTCGGCCTGTGGTGGTTAGGT
>CAYJXH010000143.1:0-1740 GCA_964373975.1 uncultured Nitrospirota bacterium
GATCCATTGATAAACCAAAAAGACCTGCTGATTCTATTTACAAAATCTCCATACGCTTCCGATGTTAAAACGCGTTTGTCGTCTATTTTTTCGCAAAAAGAACGCGCCTGTCTGCAAAAGGCTTTCATTCTCGATACCCTTTCATTGACAGCATGCCTTTCTGTAAAACGGGTTCTGGCCTACACGCCTGATATAAAAGATCGGTCGCACCCTTCGCAAGGGCAACGTGCCCTGCGGGGGTCGCACCCCTTTTTTAGCAAGTGTGAAAAGGAATGTTCCGTTCTTCTGATAAAACAAGAGGGTGCCGACCTTGGAGAACGCATGAAGAATGGATTTTATTGGGGTTTTTCGCACGGCTTTCAAAGAATTGTTATTATTGGATCTGATTCCCCTACAATACCCGCGTCCTTTATTAAAGAAGCGTTCAATCGGCTAAAAACTGTTCCGATTGTTTTAGGCCCTGCCCTGGATGGCGGTTACTATTTAATTGGCGTTTCTGGGCATGTCCCGGATATTTTTAACAATATAAAATGGGGCTCTGATACCGTATTATCAGATACCCTCATGCGATTGAGCCGATACGCTCTCCTGCCTTTTTGGTATGATGTTGATTATCAGGAAGATATAGATTTTCTCATAAAACATCTTTCCCTGCTTACAACAAAGAGACGTCGGTTCCCCATCAATACATTAAAACTAATAAAACGCATCTATGATTAAGGAGCCTTAATTATTGTAACAAGCAACTTGTATACCCTTCCTATAGAATGATAACATGACCAATATGTTTCCCCACTACGTTATTCAGTCTTATCAGCAAGCAAAACGAATTATTATTATCGTTATCGGGTTTACAATCTTATTGATTGGCATTCTTATGCTTCCCTTGCCGGGGCCGGGCTTCCTCGTTATTATAGGGGGACTTACTGTATTGGCCGCCGAACTGATCTGGGCAAAGAAACTTTTATTTCGATTTAAAAAAACGGCTACCCATATTAAATCCCCCCGTAGAGCACGGCTGTTTCTCTTTGCTAAAACAAAAATAAGCGAGAAACTCTCAAACCTTTTTAAGAGAAGACAATCAGAATGAAGGCAATAACAGATAAGCCTCTCCCCAAGGGGCGCCCCTCGAAGGGCACCTTGCCTCTGCGGGTTGGGATTGTCGGCGGAAGCAAAACCGATTTCCCCATTTTAGAAAAGGCGCAGGCCCAACTTAAAAGCCTGGGCATTTCGTCCGAACTTAAAGTTGTCTCGGCACATAGAACCCCCGATCAAATGTTTCAATATGCAGAACATGCTTTTGAACGCGGCATTGAAGTGATTATCGCGGGGGCGGGCGGCGCCGCGCATCTTCCCGGAATGATTGCATCTAAAACAGAACTTCCCGTCATTGGCGTTCCAATCCCTACGGAATATCTAAACGGAATAGATTCCCTTTTGTCTATTATTCAGATGCCGCGAGGCATTCCCGTTGCAACGGTTGCTATTGGAAACGCAGAAAACGCAGCAATTCTGGCCGCCGAGATTTTGGCCTTAAAATATCCTGAAATCCGAAAAAATCTTCTTGCATTTCGAGCAAAACAAACACAAATGGTGATAGACCAAAATAAGGGGAGCGTCCCCTGCGAGGGGGCCGTCTCCTGCGAATGATCCCTCCCGGACGTTCAATTGGCGTTTTAGGCGGGGGACAGCTTGGCATGTTTTTTACTGCGGCCGCCAAGAAAATGGGATATCAGGTTG
>CAYJXH010000143.1:1840-3690 GCA_964373975.1 uncultured Nitrospirota bacterium
GGACAGCTTGGCATGTTTTTTACTGCGGCCGCCAAGAAAATGGGATATCAGGTTGTTGTCTGGGATCCAAATCCAGAAGCGCCTGCGCGTTCCATAGCAGATTCTTTTATCGGCGCGCCATTTAATGATTCCCAAGCGCTGGTATCCTTTATGCGTGAAACCTGCGCAGTCACTTTAGAATGGGAAAATATTCCGACAGACCTTGTTTCAGAGATTGAAAAAAAAATCGTAACCCGACCTGGAAGCGCGGTGTTGCGGCTTCTTCAAAATCGGGCAATCCAAAAGAATTTTCTTCACGATCACGGGTTGAACGTAGCCCCATTTTATTTTTTTCATAATCCCGAAACACTGCCCTTACACGCTTTGGCACTGGGGTTTCCTTGTATCGTAAAAACGGCTTCATCAGGATACGATGGACAAGGCCAATGGCATATTACAAATGCCGATCAATTACCAGCAATGACCGTGCAACTTAAAAATAAATCCTGCCCGTCCGGATGGGTTATAGAGAAAAAAATTGATTTTCAAAAAGAACTTTCTGTGATCGTTGTTCGCTACGATTCTGGAGAGATTTTAACCTACCCTGTCGCCGAAAACATTCATGAACAAGGGATATTACGCATCAGCCGCGTACCGGCAGAAATCAATAAAGAAGAAGAAAATCAGGCAACCGCACTTGCGGCGAAAGCCGTAGGGGCATTGGAGGCGTCAGAGGCACCGTGCCCTGCGGAGCGAACGTCGCCTGCGGAGCGAACGTCGCCTGCGGGGGTGTTTTGTGTGGAGATGTTTCTTGCCAAAAATGGGGAATTACTCATCAATGAAATCGCGCCGCGTCCTCATAACTCCGGGCATTATTCAATGGATGTCTGTTCCGTATCTCAATTTGAACAACAAGTGCGGGTTCTTTGCGGACTGCCGCTCATGCCGGTGAACCTGCTCTCTTCTGCGGTACTGATTAATATACTAGGATCAGAGATTACGAAAATGAGCAACGAGATTTTATCCATGACAGGCATCCGTTTTTATGATTATAAAAAATCGTCTGTTCTACCCGGAAGAAAAATGGGTCATCTGTTGGTCGTTAATGAGGACGCCAAAAAGGCCATGGGGCAGGCTCGGAAGGTTGTAAGCCTTTTGAAAGAAACGGAACAGGACTTGGCGTTATAGACAGATTGCATTTTCTTCTATTGTGAGGAAAATCAGGCACTCTTCTTCCTCCAGTAAAACCTCATTTTCTGCGGGAACGCGCGGTACGTTTTCTTTTCTGAACTCATTTTCTGCTCGACGCTTTATCTTTTCATCCCCCTCATTTTTCAAGAGCACATTGTTGTTGATCACAAAGGTCTTCTCGGAGGGTGCATTTGGGGTGAGTGTAACCACGCCTGTCTCTATTGGATCCAAAAAGGTTCCAATAGATGTTGCTGAAAGCGTCGCCGTTGACGCTGTGATATTGTTTGACGTTCCGTTGCCATCGGTAATTGGCCCTAGGGCAGTAATCACAACGGTATTTCCTGTTCCATTGGCCGTAATTGCCCCTAACGCCAATCCGCCAGATTCTTCTATAAAGACGCCTCCATTTACGGCTGTCGCATTGAATGTATCAATTGTGGTTTCCAGAGAATCAGTGTTTGTTCCGATAGATGCGCCTGAAAGAGTTGCGGTTCGCGCTGTGATATTATTCGATGAACCATTACTGTCTGTGATGGCGCCACCTGCAATGACCGCTATGTCGTTCGTTGTATTGATCGTCCCCAGTTGTATCGCATTCGCATCGGTCAATTGAATGTTTGCTCCCGTATTGTTTGCCGATACCGCCCCGATAAAATTGTTGGTGGCAGTCGTTAGGGTAA
>CAYJXH010000144.1:0-3685 GCA_964373975.1 uncultured Nitrospirota bacterium
TTTATGTGACCTTAGAGCCATGTGCGATGTGTGCGGGGGCGATTTTAGAGGCGCGTGTGGACAGACTGGTTTTTGGTGCGTTTGACCCAAAAGCGGGAGGATGCGGATCGGTGTGGAATATAATAGAAGAACGAAAAGTGCGCCACGCGATTGCCGTGACGGGAGGTGTCATCGAAGAAGAATCAAAAACGCTTCTTAAAGATTTTTTCGCCCTCCGACGTGCGGAGAAAAAGATACTATAATTTTCGGAGAGATGGCCGAGTTCGGTTGAAGGCGTCTGCCTCGAAAGCAGATATGGGGGTAACTCCATCGGGGGTTCAAATCCCTCTCTCTCCGCCCCTGTGTTACATTCAGCGAAATTGCAAGGGAGCGAAAAAAACTAAAATCGCATGAAAAGACATATACACCCATTTGAAAAAGCGTTAAGTGTTTCCAAAGAAAATATCGCTCTGGAATTACGAGATTTTCCATCCTTGCCTTGGGCGGATTTTCTACTCAATCCTCGTCGTCTTCGTGGAAGCGATTTTTTGATGCGTTGGTCACAGGGAGTATGGAGTGAAAATCGCCTTATTGAAGCCGTGAATCAAACCGAGAAATATTTTGCTATTCCATATGGTCCAAGTGGAACAGCTCCAACAGATGATGTTCGTGCTTTTGAACTTTATTTTGAGAGATTAGAAGCGGCGGGACTTGGCAAGATTAAACGTCCCGATCTATTGATTTTTAAAAAATCAGATGAGCAAGAGGTAAAGAAAATATTGGAAAGCGTCGGTGGTGTACAAGAATTGCCTTTCACCGTAGAAGAAAAACTTAACCCGTTGCTCGAAAAAACAGTTATTGCGATTGAGTGCGAGAATAGTTTATGGAAATCAAAAAAGATGCCGGATTATGCCACTGAGTTTAGTCCGCAGAGACGACTTGGTGGAAAATTAGGTCTGAAAAAAACAGCCGTTTTGCCCACGGTCATAATCAAAGAAGAAGATCGCCTCCCACTTAAAGCATGGCAAGAAAGAAATCCTGTCAAAATTCATGTTTGGCATGTGTTTTACGACCAAGCATTTGGTCTATCTCTAGACGAAGCCAATCGGCTTATTACGGAGGATTTGATACAGCCAACAATTCAAATCTTCCAAGCACCCGGCGGCGCAACGACAAAGAAAGTGATTTACAAGATTTATTATCGATACGCCTATCCACTTGGTGAATCTGTTGAAGAACCGTCTCTTGTGTCTGATTTTGTCGAAGACAAAAATGGACACATCCTCCCTTATGTAAAATTTCATGGAGGCAAATTAGTATTGAGAGACGATGCAATAAAAGTCTTGGATTCTATTATATGAGAACAACCACCCATCAAAAACTCCCAACAAATTGGGATGAAAGAGAAAAATTGCGAGATAAGGGACAATTCTGGACTCCCGATTGGGTTGCTGATGCTATGGTTGCCTATGTAGCACAAGGAGCAGACGTTGTTTTTGATCCGGGCGTTGGTAAGGGTGCATTTTATACTGCCTTAAAGAAAGTTGCACCGAATAAAAAGTTTTTTGGTACGGATATTGATTCTGGAATTATCGCTGAAGCGCGACAGGAAGGAATTTTTGGTAACGATGCTGATTTAGAGATACGCGATTTTATTCTAAATCCCCCCAAAAAACTTTTTAAAGCAATTGTGGCAAATCCGCCCTATATACGTCATCACCGTCTGTCGCCTGAAATGAAAAGTTATTTTCGCAAAATGAGTCTCCGCAATCTTGGCGATATTCTTGACGGTCGCGCCGGACTCCATATTTATTTTCTGATACAAGCACTAAGTTTGCTCGACAAGGGCGGACGGCTGGCATTTATTATGCCCGCCGATACTTGCGAAGGCGTGTTCGCTAAAAAACTTTGGAATTGGATTTCAAAAAAGTTTTGCATTGATGGCGTAATAACCTTTGAACATAAAGCAACGCCATTTCCGGGCGTTGACACAAACGCAATTATATTTATGATCAAAAATAATACACCGAAGGAAAAGATAAAATGGGTAAAATGTCTTAGCCCGCAAAATAAAGGGCTACTTAAATTTCTGCAGAACGATTTGCTTGGAAAAGGCGATGACGGGCTTGATATTTATGAACGTGATTTGACGGAAGCATTGTTGGTGGGGCTTTCTAGGGCACCAAGAACAGATCACGATTTTGAATTTACGCTCACTGATTTTGCCCGTGTAGTCCGCGGTATTGCTACAGGTGCTAATGAGTTTTTTTTCCTCACGCGAGATAAAGCAAAAGAAGTTGGGATACCTGACAAATTTCTTTTGTCTGCAGTAGGAAGAACAAGGGACGCAGAAGGGGCATATCTCACTAGAGAAACACTTATCAAGCTGGAGGATAAGGGACTTCCCACGCTTCTTTTTTCCCCAAACGGTTCTTGTTGGGAAAATATGCCAGAGAAGGTCAAAAATTATATTCTTGAGGGTGAGAGAGCGGGAATTTCAAGGCGTACGCTCATTGCCACTAGACAACCTTGGTACAAAATGGAAGTGCGAGAAGTGCCAATATTCTTATTCTCCTATCTTGGTCGGCGCAACGCACGTTTTATCAAAAATGAAGCAGGTATTGTTCCGCTAACTGGATTTCTTTGCGTCTATCCCCGATCTCGTGATGAGGAGTATATCAAGAAATTATGGACGATCTTGCAACACCCAGACACAATCTCAAATCTACAACTTGTTGGAAAATCGTATGGATCGGGTGCAATTAAGGTTGAACCAAGATCACTTGAACGATTACCCATCAGCTCCGACCTTGTTCATAAACTTGGACTGAAACCAACCAGATTAGAACTCTCCTTGTTCCCTTAACAACTCCTTCAGCGATAATTTGTCCGTGCAAACGAGGGCGCGGTAGCGTTGCCTAGCCCAATCGAATGCCAAGTGCCGCAAGCTCTTCTTCCGCGATCTTGGCCCAGCCACGGTTGGCCTTAGGGCTTGCTGGACTCGGATGCAACACGCTCCCGATTTTTACATCAACTCCTGCAAGCGCAACGGCTGCACGTTTTGTAGCAAAGGCTCCTACACCCACAACAAAACGGGGACGAAGCACTTTGACGAAATCGCGTAACGCCTCGTCACAGGCCATAAAAAGCGGCTCACGCTCACAGGCTGGCAGTGCATCGGGCGTAAAGTTTTTCCCCGATATCTCCATGAAGGCCAACGGGCAATAATTCAGCACAAAGAAACGCGCAAAAAAATTCTCCGGCGTCCCAAAACGCGTTTGTGCCCAACCCCACAACCGTGATCCGCTCACTTCGCTTCGCGTGCAATCAAATCCCACGATCGGGCGTTTTGGATGCGCATTGGCAGGGGGAGTGACGGGGAGACAAATGCCTAACCAATCACGCACGATTCGTACCTCTCCAAACGGCACCCCCGTTTGGGCCATGCCAAACGGCCCGGGGTTCATGCCCAGAAGAACGACTTCTTTCGGCGATTGTCCATATCGCTCAAGATAAAGTTCGTGCGGAGCACGCGCGTACACAAGTGGATTGTAGATATGCGTAATCGGCGCACTAAAATGCAGACGCGACATGGCAGATGACAGCTTGCGACTAATCGAAATAAGATTGGGCATCGGAGATTATTCCGCGTGATGCGCATCATGCGTATCGCTGACAATCACATAAGGCGTTTTTTCTCGTTCCG
>CAYJXH010000145.1:0-3664 GCA_964373975.1 uncultured Nitrospirota bacterium
TATTGAGCAAGCAGCATGAAAAATAATGCGACATCTATCTTGACATCTTCCGGTTTCCTCTCAGAAGAAGATATGCACAGGATTGAAGCGGCCGTAAAAATACAATTAGGCATTCATTAACAACGCTCTGTGTGAAGAGGAGGCTCCTCAACAATATCCGGACAGGCAGAGCCACCTCATTGGGAACCGCCTTGACCCCCTCCCCTTCGGCACATTACAATACAGATCATGTCTGACTTCGTTCATCTTCATCTGCATACCCAATACTCCATATTAGACGGCATGAATCAAATCGAGCCGCTCATTGCGCAGGCTAAGCAATTTAACATGCCTGCCATTGCAATGACCGATCATGGAAATCTCTTTGGCGCGATTGAGTTTTATCAGGCGGCAAAAAAGGCTGGCATTAAACCGATTATAGGATGCGAAGTCTATTTGGCCCCAAAGAGCCGTTTTGATAAAGAGGGGAGTAGTACCCACGAAGACGACTACACGGAAGGAGGGGGCGGGGGGGCGAACCCTTATTATCACCTCATTCTTCTGGCGGCAGACGAATTGGGCTATAAAAATCTGATTAAACTTGTTTCGATTGCCAACATTGAGGGATTTTATTATAAGCCTCGTATTGATAAAGAGATTCTACAAAAATATAGTGCGGGATTGATCGGCCTTTCTGGCTGTCTCCGTGGAGAGATTCCTTATCTTTTAAACTTGGGCTACGAAAAAGAAGCACAGGCCGCGGCCGGAACCTATCAGGAAATTTTTGGAAAAAACCGATTCTATATTGAGATTCAGAACAACGGATTGGAAATTCAAAATACCGTCAATCGGAAACTCATTCCGTTGGCACAGAGAAATGGCATTCCGATTGTCGCGACAAACGACTGTCACTATCTTCATAAAGACGATGTCCGCGCGCACGACATTATGCTCTGCATTCAAACCGGCAAGACCGTGAACGCGCAGAACCGAATGCGGTTTGGGACCGATCAGCTTTATTTTAAATCGTCTGAAGAGATGGTCGCTTCCTTTGCTGAAATTCCAGAGGCCGTGAAGAACACGCTTCAGATTGCCGATCAAATAGATTTGAATCTACAGTTTGGAGAACTGCATCTTCCGCATTACGAGCCGCCAAAAGGGGTGACGCGCGAGGACTATCTCAAGCGGCTTTCCGAGGAGGGATTATCCCGCCGATTGAAAGAGAAGGCGGCACAGCCGTTGCGAGAAGTTTCTTTCTCTCAAAAGGATTACGAAGATCGGCTTGCGTCGGAGTTGGCGGTGATTCACAAAGTGGGATATGCCGGTTATTTTCTCATTGTGTGGGATATTCTGAATCACGCAAGAACGGTGGGTATTCCCATTGGCCCCGGCCGCGGTTCTGCGGCTGGATCGCTTGTTTCCTTTGCGCTGGGCATTACGAATCTCGACCCGCTACCCTACGGACTCCTCTTTGAGCGGTTTTTAAATGCGGAACGGGTTTCTCCTCCCGATATTGATATGGACATTTCCATGGATCATCGTGACGAACTGCTTTCTTATGTGACCGAAAAATTTGGTAAGGATCATGTTTGCCAGATCATCACCTTTGGAACGATGGCGGCAAAAGCCGCGATTCGCGACGTGGGCCGCGCGCTAGAAATTCCTTATGGCGAGGTGGACAAAATTGCAAAGCTTGTCCCCAACACCCTGAACATCACGCTGGATGAGGCCATTGCGCAAGAGCCTAAGTTGAAGCAATTGTCGGAAGACCCTGCGCGTTCCGAGCTTCTGATCTTGGCAAAAAAGATGGAAGGACTGGCGCGTCACGCCTCGACACATGCCGCAGGCGTGGTGATATCGGCCAAGCCGCTGACCGAGTATCTGCCCCTTTATCGCGGAAAAGACGGCGAAATTATTACACAATACGCGATGGCCGATGTGGAGAAGGTGGGCTTGGTCAAGTTTGATTTTCTCGGACTCCGAACCCTCACGGTGATCGCCCATGCCTGTCGTCTGATTATAGAAAAAGAGCCTGCATTTAATCTAACTGAAATCCCGATGAACGATGCAGAGACCTATCTTTATTTGAGTTCTGGCGAGACCATTGGCCTTTTTCAACTAGAGTCGTCGGGCATGCGTGATCTCATCATGAAGGCGAAGCCAACGTTGTTTGAGGATATTATCGCATTGTTAGCGCTCTATCGTCCCGGCCCATTGGGGAGCGGCATGGTGGACGATTTTGTTCGGGGGAAAAAAGGCAAAACAAAAATTTCTTATGAACTGCCCCAACTCGAGCCGATTTTAAAAGAAACTTATGGCGTTATTCTCTATCAGGAACAAGTCATGAAGATTGCGAATGTCCTTGCCTTATTTTCCTTGGGCGAGGCTGATCTTTTGCGTCGCGCGATGGGAAAGAAAAAAGTGGATGAGATGGTGGCGCAAAAAAGTCTTTTTATCACACGCGCAGTCGGCAACGGCATTCCTGAAAAGAAGGCCGAAAAGATTTTCGACCTGATGGAGAAATTCGCCGGATACGGATTCAACAAATCGCATTCTGCGGCCTACGCATTGATTACCTTTCAAACCGCGTATCTCAAATGCCATTTCCCGTATCAATTTATGGCGGCTTTGCTCACCAGTGAAAAGGGGAACTCCGATAAGATTGTTCGCTACATTACCGAGTGCCGCCGCATGGGCATTTTAATCTTGCCGCCGGATATCAACGAGAGCGAACGAGATTTTACGGTGACGGATAGCGGGATTCGGTTTGGTTTAGCCGCAATTAAAAACGTCGGGTCTACAGCCGTTGATGCGATGATTGCAACGCGCTCCGAGCAAGGGCATTTCAAATCGCTGTTACATTTTTGTCAAAAGGTGCCAACGAGGAAAGCAAATAAACGGGTGATTGAGGGATTGATTAAGTCCGGCGCATTCGACTTTACAAAGGGGAACCGCCATACCCTTATTGCGCGTTTAGAGCAGGTGATGGAAGCAGGAGAAAAGACTCAAAAATCAGAAAAGACCAATCAAATATCAATGTTTGGCAATGATCCCTCCCCTTTTGAGGAGGAGGTTCGGTGGGTAGAGGGGGAGGCTAACGATAATGAATCTGTTGACGAAATTGCTCGGATGGAGAAAGAGTCTTTGGGCTTTTACATTACTGCGCATCCTCTTGCCCGCTACGAAGCCCTGATGAAAGAACACAGGGCCATACCCACCGAGGCTCTGGAGAATCAGGAAGAGTCCGAGCGCGCAGTTTGCGTTTGTGGGATTGTGACGGAGGAGAAAGTGGTTCAAACAAAAAAAGGGGATAAGATGGCTTATCTTCGTCTGGAAGATTTGACCGGATCGGTTGAGGTGATTGTCTTTCCCGATTTATATCGCGTTGCCGCTCCGATCATAAAACAGGAGAAACCGCTCTTAATAACCGGTACCCTTGATAAAACCGAACACGGCATGAAATTCAAAGCCCTGACATGCCGATTGCTTGATGGAACCCTCCCGCAGGCCGTCAGCAGTCGTCTTGCAGAGGGTAGCACCCCCGCCGCAGGGCACGTTGCCCCCGCAGGGCACGTTGCCTCCGCAGGGCACGTTGCCTCCGCAGAACAGAAGAAAACGAAACCTTCTTTAATCATCGCTCTTCCTGACAACATGGCACCTTCCATCATGAATAATCTAAAAGAAA
>CAYJXH010000146.1:0-3643 GCA_964373975.1 uncultured Nitrospirota bacterium
AGAGATAATCGTCGTTAGCGGGGTCTAGGATAAAACCTTTTGACCAACAGCGACAAGGCTTTACAATCCATTTGTCCGGGGGCGGTTTTATCTTTAGCAGAAAGAGGCGCGTATATTAAAAGGGACCCTAGCGCTGGGAAAAAGAGGCGGGAGAGCGCGCCGATTTCACCCATCGCAATCGTTACGATATTTTGGTTTGCGTTTTCAACCGTGAATCGCGCCAGTTTTTGAATATCTTTATGATCCTTTGCAAACACTGCAACCTTGACGATATCGGCCCCCGCCGACTTTGCCCGCTTTAGAAGTTGATCTAGCGCCAAGACATTGGGTGTTTTATCAAAATTGTGGTAAGAGACGATCACCGTTTTCTTTTCATCATGCGCGTTCTCAATAACATCGCCTAGAATGGTTTTGGAAGAAAGCTCAATATCTACCGCGCTGACATGAGGGATTAATGCTTGATACAGCGAGAGCCGATTGCGTTCAGAACCCTGAAAACTTCCCCCTTCTTTTTTTGAACGAATGGTTAGAATCGTTGGAACAGCCGTTTGCAAAAGGAGTTTTGGCGCGCGCGGCGAGACAAGATCCATCCGAAATTCCACCAAATCAAACAGGCGGGGCTTGTTTTTCTGGGCAAGCCAAGCATTGTCTTTTACGGAAAGCACGATCTTGGGTGTTGTTCCTAATGTCAGTTTTTCAATCATCATATTGCGTTCCCCGCTCAATTCTTAACATAAGGAACAGACCCGATGATAGGGACATCTATCTTGTTTGACAAGATCAAAGGATTTGATTTGTCGGCAAGGGTCTGTTGCGGTTGCGCCTGATTTAAAATAATACCGGCGAATAAAATTCCGCGCTGCTTTCCATATTCAATCGTCAACCGCGTGTGGTTCAATGTCCCAAGCCCCGTGCGTGCCACCAAAAGAACAGGTAATTTCATCGCTAAAATGAGATCAACAACATCCAGATGTTCTGTGATGGGAACCAGCAGGCCGCCCGCCCCTTCCACAATCATAAAGGAATGCTTTTCCCTAAGTTTCTTGTAAGCAGACAGTATTCTTTTGATATTGATTCTTTTTCGCTCCTTGATGGAAGCTGGCCATGGCGCTAGTGGATATCTAAAACGGTACGGGACAATCGCCTCTAACGAATCGCTTACACCGGCTTTCTTTTTAAGATAAACAGCATCTGCTGGAATGAGCCTGCTTCCACATCCGGTTTCAATCGGTTTCATAACGCCAACATCAATGCCGTCTGCCCGCAACCCACGCGCCAAGGCGCCGGCAATAAAAGTCTTTCCGACACCCGTATCCGTTCCCGTAATAAAGACGCCCCCTGTCATGCTAATACACCCAATTCTAATCCAATCTCTTTTAGTTTCAGTGTTAAGAAATCAATCTGCTCTTTTGTATGCGTCGCCATCAATGTGATACGAAGGCGCGACTGCCCTTTTGGAACGGTGGGCGGGCGAATGGCCGGAACATAAATGCCCTCTTCCAAAAGCCGCCTTGAAAAAGCCACTGCGCAAAAGGCGTCGCCGATTAAAATCGGAACAATGGGCGTCTCGCTCCCACAGGTATTATAACCCAACGCCATCACGCTTTTGCGAAACTGATGGGTATTCGCCCAAAGTTTTTCTCTAAGGTCTGGCTCTTGTTCAATAAGCATCAGCGCGGCAATGGCCGTTGCCAAAACGGAAGGGGGCAGGGCTGTCGTGTAAATAAGGGAACGCGCCTTGTTGAGCAAATATGAAATAAGCAAATCACTCCCCGCAACAAATCCGCCAAAACCGCCGAGCGCCTTGCTGAATGTCCCCATTTGTATGATGCGGTCACTATGAAGATGAAAATGCTCGCAGGTGCCCCGGCCATGCTGTCCCAATACCCCAGTAGCATGGGCATCGTCTAAATAGATGAGCGCATCGTATTGATCGGCTAACGCGACAATGCTTTGCAGAGGGACAATATCGCCATCCATGCTGAAAATCCCGTCCGTGACAATGATCGCCTTTTGGTTCACCGCTCTACGAGAAAGAAGCAATTGTAGTTGTTCCATATCTTTATGGCGGTACACACGCAATTTTCCGCCAGAGTGTTTTATACCCTCTATCAGGCTGGCATGATTCAGCCGATCCAATAAAACAAGATCGTTCGCCCCGATCAGCGCGCTTAATATGCCGATATTGGCGGTGTAACCAGAATTAAAAACCAATGCCCGGTCACACGATTTCATGGCTGAAATTTTTTCTTCCAGTGTTTCATACAGACGAAGGTTCCCCGACACCAGACGCGATGCGCCCGCGCCGACGCCCCATGTCCGCACGGCAGTAATGGCCGCCGCCTTGAGTTTAGGATGATTGGCAAACCCCAGATAGTTGTTGGAACAAAACGCAAGCAGTTTTTTGCCGTTGATGGTAACGGTTGTGTCTACAGCGGAATCAATGGGGGTTAAAGTGCGAAGAAGATTCTTGGCGCGAAGACGCTCTATTGTTTCCAGAAATTGGGGTGCCCACATCGTTCTGAATTATTCCTTAGGTGGCGGCCCTTTCCAAAGATAGTAAAGCGGCGCGAAGGTTAATGGAAGGTAACTGACGCACATCCCTATCCATGCCAAAACCTGAAGATAGGCCGCGTAAGGAGAGAGATATCGAATGAGCCATGGCGCAGACAAATCTAAGAACGTGCTGAAAAATGCAGTTGCGATAACCATCATCTTAACCCTCTTTGACAATGGAACCGCCGCGAATAGATGCGCTAATACCAGCAGAAGAATTCCTTCAATATAGGCGTGAAAGTGTGTGACCTCCAGAAGCTCCATGAATTCTTTTGGAAACGACATCTCACTGCCCGGGTCTCCCCGATAATGACGCACAATATCCGAAACGGTTGGGCCGATCCGTTTCACCGAGATAAGAATAAAGGACAAATGGCCGACCAACGCAAAGACGATAAAAAGGGAATAGATCAGGCGAATCTCATCCGATGCCTGTGTTAGCCAAGTTGTTTTGTTTGTTGTTTTCTTTGTAAAATCTTTCATTTTTTCTTCGTAATAGCATCAAAAAGCGCCAACGCCTTTCTCACCCCGTAGGTCACGCCACGGGAGGAAAGGGTCGCCCCGCTGATGGATAGAATATCATATCCCATTCGCAAAGGGTCCTCTTTTTTCTTTCCCTGAAACTGCGCCATAAAACGGGGATAACGAATCTCGGACCCTTGAGACTCCCGATAGATCAAAACCTCAACCGATGTAATCGCCCCTTCTGGCGCAACACCAATGAGCAAGGTAATAGGCCGTTCCTTGCCAATGACCTCAATCGGAAATCCATAACCAATGATACGCTCTCCTTTCATGGCAATGTTATACCGAACGTCTAAATTGCTAAAACGCTTCCCCGTCATCTGTTCGGCCTGCAACTGCTGATCGGCGGTAAGCACAATCTCTTTTGTGTCAAAACGATCCGCATCGGGCATCATTTTCTTTAACGCCTCGTCTTCAGTCTGGTAGACGACTGCGGCCCGTCCCAATCGGGGCAAAAAAAGAGAAAGCCCAATCCCAAACAGAAAAACCGCCGCGCGTGCTAGAAAATCCCTTCGACTAAAAACCTCACGCTTATGCCATCCTGATGTAACTGCCTTTTCCC
>CAYJXH010000147.1:0-3617 GCA_964373975.1 uncultured Nitrospirota bacterium
TTGGCGTTGCCTTGCCTTTTGCCTTTACGGCTATTTTTGCCTTTGTTTTTACTGCTGGTTTCGGCTTTGGCTTTAACTTTGGGGCTGGCTTTGCTAACGCCTTCACAGCCGTGGGCTTGCTTATTTTTTTAGGGATAGACTTTTTAACCGCAACTTTCTTTTTCATGGACAGAGAAGATACCAAAAAAGTTAGACAGAGTCAAATAAAAAATTATCAACCCAAATTTGACCTAAAAACGTATTATATGGTATATAGTCTCCCCCTTGCTAGATGAAGGTTTAATGGTTTTATAAATGATTGAAGTCAAAAATTTAGAAAAGCGGTATGGCGATCATGTTGCCATCCATAACATTAGCTTTTCCGTCGATAAGGGTGAGATTTTAGCATTCTTGGGGCCTAATGGCGCGGGCAAAACAACCACCATGCGGATTCTCGCTGGCGCAATACCCGCAACAAGCGGAACGGCCATTGTGGCGGGGTTTGATATTTTTGATAAGCCGATGGAAGTCAAACGCCGCATCGGATACCTCCCTGAACATCTGCCGATTTATCCTGACCTAACGATCACTGAATATCTCAATTTTGTAGGCAAGATAAAAGGTCTTTCTGGAACCGCTCTCAAATCAGGGCTAGATTCCGTCCTTGAAAAATGCGGTCTGGCCAGCCATTCAAAACGCCTCATTGCCAATCTCTCTCGCGGCTATCGGCAGAGGGTCGGGCTTGCCCAAGCCCTTATTCACAATCCGGAAGTCCTCATCTTAGACGAACCAACCGTCGGACTCGATCCAAAACAGATTATCGAAATTCGGGAGCTTATTAAAAATCTTCGCGGAGAACACACCATTATCCTCTGCACGCATATCCTTCCAGAGGCGACAGCAGTCTGCCAAAAGGTGGTGATTATCAATAAGGGGAAGATCGTGGCCGTTGATTCTCAAGAAAGGCTTTCCGCGCAAGTTCGAAGCTCTGAACGACTCTCTTTTACAATTAGAGAAAAAGAAAGACTGATCCCCGAGAAAATTCTGGCGATTGAAGGTGTCTTACAACTAATTCCCGATACCGAGCAGTTAGGAACCTTTATTGTGGAAACAAAATCTGGATCAGACGTTCGAGAAGCCGTTGCAAAAATTATTGTGGAAAATGGGCTAGGGCTTTTGGAATTAAAATCGTTATCGGTGAGTCTGGAAGAGGTCTTTTTGCATTTAACAACAGAGGAGGGGGCAGAGGCGATCCCTGCTACGGAGGCGGCGGCATGAAAAATATAATGGCCCTCGTTGGAAAAGAGATGCGGCTTTATTTTAGCTCTCCGATTGTTTATGTTCTCGCCGCAGTCTTTCTGATGATTACCGATTTTCTTGCTTATCTCCAGATTGTTAATTACTCCAATATGGCAACACAGATGATGCGGTTTCAGCAAGACCTCTCACAACTTAATATTCATCGGTTTGTCTTCCAGCCCTCTTTTGGGAACATGGCCTTCATTTTACTTTTAATGGTTCCCTTGCTGACCATGCGGCTTATCTCGGAGGAGAAAAAAGGGCGTACACTAGAGCTTCTCTTAACCTCTCCGGTATCCATTACTGAAATTGTTTTAGGGAAGTTTCTCGCGGCATTTTCAATCTGCTTAATTCTATTAGCCCTAACACTGCACCTTCCCTTGATATTAGCAACCATGACCCCGCTTCCCTACAAGCCGCTTATTTCCGCTTATTTTGGGCTTGCGATGATGAGCGCGCTTTTTGTCTCGTTTGGCCTCTTTGCTTCTGCTTTATCCGAAAATCAGATTGTTTCTGCCGTGACCTCATTTGGAATTTTAATTGGTCTTTGGGTTATTGGGGCGGGGGGGGCAGAGTCAGGGGGAGGGGTCGTGGTTCCAATGGACGCTGTCTTAAACTTTCTATCGCTAGGTTCGCATCTCGACAATATGCTCAAGGGTTTAATCGGCACACGCGATATCGGCTACTTTTTGTCCCTCACCACCTTGGGGCTTTTTCTATCCCATAGGGTTATAGAATCAACGCGTTGGAAATAGAGTTCTCATGGAAATAAGTAAAAAGGCTGGTCTTATTATTGGCATACTTGGCGTCCTTTTGGGCATTGCAGGCTTGGGGGTCTATCTTGCTCGGCCTGAAATGGTTATTCTTTATACCACGCTAGAGGTTTTGGCCGCTTTCCACTTGATTGTTTTCTTTATGGTGTACTTTGAGGTCTTAAAGGAAGTCTCGCGCCAACGCTCCACCCAAATGGGAGCAAACGCCATTTTAATGGTCACCATTTTTGTGGCCATTGTGTCCATTATCAATTTTATCATCGCACAGCATGAAGTCCGTTTTGACCTTTCTGGAACAGAAGTTTATACCCTCTCTCCGCAGACGGTCGCAGTTTTAAAGGGTCTCAAGCAGGATGTGAAATTGTCCGGTTTTTTCGCGGCAGGTAGCCCCAAGACGGGCGCGGCAAAAGACCTCTTCGAGAATTACCGGCATCAAAGTTCCAAAGTAAGGTTTGAATTTATTGACCCGGACAAAAAACCAGCCGTTGCCAAACAATATGGAATTACAGCGTACGATACCGTCGTTCTTGAATCAAAAGGCCAATCAGCCATCATCAACAATCTATCCGAACAAGAGCTAACCTCTGCGCTCATTCGATTGGGGAAGGCAACCAAAAAACAATTTTATTTTATCGAAGGGCACGGGGAACATGGAATTGATGATACAGATAAAAAAGGCTACTCCTATATAAAAGAAGCGTTGGAGAAACAGGGTTTTGCTGTGAAAAAACTGATTCTCTTGTCGGAGAAAGAAGTTCCTGCCGATGCGGCCGTGGTAGTTATGGGCGGGCCTGAAAATCCGTATGCGCCGGAAGAGCAAGCCGCCATTGATGCCTATTTATCTCGTGGGGGAAAGCTTTTAGCGCTTTTAGACCCGCTTTCTAAAAACAACATGGATGGTTTTTTTGCAAAGTGGGGCGTGGTTTTGGAACAAGATATTATCGTTGATCCTTCGTCCGCGGTAGGCCCTGCGATTCCCGTTGTTGATCGGTATTTGCGCCATGCGATTACCGATAAATTTAATCTGGCCACATTTTACTCGCTTGCGCGTTCCGTTTCCTTCAACCCAAATCTAGCAGATAAATTCCGATTTGATTCCTTTTTACAAACCGGGGAAAATAGCTGGGCGACAACAAGAATTGCCAATGAGATATCCATTGATCCTACAAAAGACAAGAAAGGGCCTATTGTCATCGGAGGGGTTTTTTCCTCTAAAGGGGGGCAAGCGCCCCCGGGCGGAGGAGTCGACCCGTTGGGTCGCCTGGGAGAGGGAGCCGTAGGGGGGAATTCCTCCAACATGGCGCTTGTGGTGATTGGCGATTCTGATTTTGCCACCAATGCGTTTGCCCTGTCTGCTGGCAATGGCGATCTATTCCAAAATGTGGTTAGTTATCTTGCGCAAGAAAACGATCTTATATCCATTCGCCCTAAAGCGTCTCCGGGCGGAACCTTGCTCATGTCAAAGCCGCAACAGGCAATTATTTTTTACTTTTCCATTCTGATTCTCCCCATTGGAACACTGCTTGTGGGTTTTTTTATCTCCAGAAAAAGACGTTACCTATGAGG
>CAYJXH010000148.1:0-3574 GCA_964373975.1 uncultured Nitrospirota bacterium
TTCTGGATGTTTTCCCATACCATCTAGCGTAACCGCAAGGTTGAAATGCGCCTCGCCAAAATTGGGGTTGGCCGCAAGTGCTTCCTCAAAGAGAGGCTTTGAGACATCGTAATGCCCCTGCACAAGATGATCCACCCCTTCATTATTCTTACTGGCCGCGACCTGATTGTTCATTCCAGAAGGGGACATGAGAGAAGGGATTTGAGAGGCTGTTCCTCCCCCGCCCGAACAAGACACTAAAAAAAACACCACAAACAACAAAACATATTTTTTCATTTTTTCCTCCTATTTATTTTTCACCCCAACAAAACCTGACCAATATAAGCAATCTATTACAGAAATGCAATTTTTATTTAAAAATCACCCAAGAACATACCCTATTTCAGGTACACTTTCCCGATAAGGCAATGCGAGTCATTGACAAGGCATAGCAAGTCTTTGTATTGTTTTCTTTACACTTTTATTTATTCGCCGAGATAGCTCAGTCGGTAGAGCAGAGGCCTGAAAAGCCTCGTGTCCGCAGTTCGATTCTGCGTCTCGGCACCAAAACCGCGGATGATTATGACAGAAGAAAAATCCCTAAAAGACATTCTTAAAAAAATTCAATTTTCTGATAAAGCCCAAGTCATGAAACAGCTTGTGGATCAGTCCATACAAGTGAAGGTTCGCATGGGACAGATTCGGAGGAAAATTGTTGTCATGAGCGGAAAAGGCGGGGTTGGGAAAAGCACCACAACGGCGAATCTTGCATTGGCTTTTGCGCGCGCGGGACATAAAGTCGGGGTGCTGGATGTAGACTTAAACGGCCCTTGTATTCCTAAAATGCTCGGGGTCTCTGGATCGTTTGAAATCCGACCCGAAGGGGCAGTTCCGCCTGTCGGCCCTTATGGAATCAAGGTGGCCTCCATGGATTTTTTTCTAACGGAAAAGAACACACCGGTTCGCTGGAAAGGGGCCATGGAACTCTCCCCAATCTGGCTGGGGATGTTCGAGATGAATGTCATTCGTGAATTTTTAGCCGACATTCTCTGGGGCGAACTCGATTATCTCATTGCCGATCTGCCTCCGGGGGCCTCGGCGGATAAACCGCCGGTCATCGCGGGGTTTCTTCCTGAATTAGATGGCGCTATTGTCGTCTCAACGCCATCGGAAGTTGCTAAAGTCGTTGTGCGAAAATCAATTGTATACGCGCGAGACATCGGCATTCGCGTTATGGGTTTGGTTGAAAATATGAGTGGCGCGCTATGCCCTACCTGCCAAACCCCCGTTCCTCTGTTTACGGAAGGAGCCGAGGGTTGCGAAGATATCTGTACCGATCTTGATCTTCCCCTGCTCGGCAAGATTCCTTTTGATTCACAGATCGCCCAATGTTGCGATCGAGGGATTCCGCTTCCTCTTTCTCACCCAACCACAAAACTGTTTGATGGAATGGTCACACAGATAGAATCTTTTTTGGAGAGAAAAACTGTATTAACCTAATCATAGTAAGGAGTTGAAAATGAAGTTTGTTTGTATGAAATGTGAATCGTTTATGGAGTTTCAAAAGGTCGAAAACCCCGCAGAGCAGTCTTTAGGTGTCAGTTTTGCGTGTCCTACTTGCGGCGCGAAAGTGGCCATGGTCACAAACGCCGGAGAAACCGCAATGGTTCAGGCACTAGGTGTTAAAATTGGCGGACGAGATACGGTTGCCGCGCCCATGGAGTTAATCAGAGAGAATCTGAAAGCAAGTGACGGTGTTCGTCCTCCCGTAGTCACAGCCACAGTGCAACAAGAAATGCTAAAGGAAGAGATGGCCAACATGGCGACAGGCGGGCAAGACGGCGCGCCAGCATCGGGCGGATGTCCATTCTCTAGCATGGTCGCAAAGATGCAGGGAGGCGCGGCATCTGCGCCTGCGGACACGCAACCTATGGCGTGGACAAAAGAGGCGAAAGATCGGATCGAAAAGGTTCCCTCTTTTATGAGGCCCATGATTGAGATGGGGGTTGAGAACTACGCGCGGAAAAATGGAATCACGACGATATCGCCCGACGTGATGGACGCCTCAAAAAACGATATGGGAGCAATTGTTTGGTCTAAAGAAGCCGAATCACGGCTTGATAATATCCCTTCCTTTATTCGCCCCATGGCACGAAAAGAGATTGAACGGATTGCAAAAGAAAAAGGGATGACAGAGATTACCGATGCCCTCATGGAAGAAACCAAGTCTAAATTCATTGGCATGGGTTATTGATATAGATAGAGAAAAGGGCAGACACCTATAGGTCTGCCCTACGAAATCCTTTGGACGCGCAGACTTTTATTTCATCTCTGGAAGAAGAAACCCTTCACCATGAAGCGGTGCAACATCCGTTTTTGCTCCGCTTTGCGTCTGATACATTAACCGCGACGCAAATTCAAACCTTCGGACTTCAACATTACCAATTGGTTAAGGTGTTCGTAAATTACATGACCAATGTTTTGCCGAAAATTCCAGATCAGGATGCGGCAAGTCTGTTCCGAAAGGTGTTCGACGATGAATTCGGGCAATATACTATTTTTAGGTCTCATCCAGCACTCTATCGAAATTTTTTAAAAGCAATCGGTCTAAAAGACGAGGATTGGGGCCGGGTTCCTCTTCTTCCTGAAACATCGGCCTTCGTAGAGGAGCATCTGCAATTGACCCGCGGGAACGATTTCTTAGTTTCTCTGGGTGCCGTAGGGCCAGGCCATGAATTCTCCATTCCAACGATGTTTAGGTCTATCGTAAATGGCCTTCAGAAAAACACCTCCCTTTCAGAGGAACAGATAGAATATTTTACCTGTCACATGGAACAAGATGTGGAACACGCGCGGATATTTAATCAACTGATTGCCCGTCATGTGGAAACTGCGGAAGGACAGCGAAGACTACGCGACGGAACCCTGCGCTCCCTCGCTTTGAGAAAGCAGTTTTGGGACGGCCTCAACAGAACGGTTTTCGGCTAACCGTCACTCTTCTTAAGCAATTTCCATAAGCCGCTATTCATAAATCCCCAGTAGTCGTGCGTATTTAGCTCACAGATAAACATCTTCCCTCCCGGCTCGACATGTTTTTCAAGCCGAGCGTACCACTCTTTTGCGTCAAACATCGTATACAGAACAAAGTTGTGGACATCATATTGAATGCTGTCTGTAGACGACGCAATCGTACGCACGATTTCTGAAATATCAGCCCCCTTTTTGGGTGAAATATAGAGATGATAGAATCGAGATGTCCCCATAACTTCAAACAGCGAGCCGCGTGTGGCGTACGGGTTGTCCTGACTTTTCCGGGGTGTAACGGCATGGAACAATTTTACCTAAAAGGACTAAACCCCCTGCCCCCGTTACAGAAGGAAGATTCGACGGCTGATTGTGCCATGTGTGATACCCAAGCAAGGCAAAGGTGATTGCCTCAATAGCTCGGCTGTCAAAACCCAGTGTTTCAAATGGAGCGACTGAAATAGGGAAAAGATTTTTAGTCAAGGATTCCATTAAGAACCGATTTCGCACGCCACCTCCCCCAACCACAATTTCATCAAGAGGGCTATCGTTCCGCAGGGCACGTTGCCCT
>CAYJXH010000149.1:0-3553 GCA_964373975.1 uncultured Nitrospirota bacterium
ACTCCCGAACGATCAGACGCGCCTTTTGAATAATCTCCGCTGGAATACGAATCCCCAGTGCCCGTGCGGTCTTTTGATTGATTGCGATATAGTCTCCTTCCATCGCCTCGGTGGCAAGATGCGTGGGGAGGGTTCCCTCTAAAATAAAGGCGGCCTTTCTCCCAGCCATCGCCCCAATCGTTTGAAAGTCGGTCACCAATCCTGCGAGTGCCCCGAGCAGAACGCCCTCTTTGATACAGGGGAAGAGTGGCTTTTTATGCGCAATCGTTATATCGGCCAAAATCTTATCTCCCCCATTTTGAATGAGGGTATCACAAGCCGTATAGATGGCATCCACCTTTCCAATTTTATCGGTTGCCTGTTTGGACAAGTCGTCGAGGCTTATGGCCGAAATCTTTAACAACGTCACCCCCCGTTGCGCCAGCAGTTTTTCAAACTCGACAAATTGGAACTCGGAGTTCGGCTCCCCATTGCGATGCGCAAACCCGAGGGTTTTGATTCTTTGCTTAGCCCCGGCAAATATCTGTTCAAAGAGCGCATATTGCCGCTCCAGCGGAATATAGTTGCGAGTTCCAACGAGGTTATTCCCCGAACGATGGAGGTTTTCAATCACGCCTGTCTCCACGGGATAGGTAACCACCGAGAAGACAATCGGGATAGACTGCGTGATTCCCTTGGCAATAAGCGTCCCCGGCGTAGTCAACGTATAGATGAGATCAACCCCCTCCGCCACAAAAGACTGGATGATCTCCCGCTGAACCTTTTTATCTGTCCCTGCATTTTTGATTAAAAACCGGATATTTTTCCCCTCCTCAAACCCATTTTCTTTTAGTCCGGCTTTGAACCCTTCGATGTTGCTTTGGTACGCCTCCGACTGTGCATTCCAAGGGGCGATCCCAATCGTGATTCCCTTTTCCGCAGGCCGAATGAAAAGAACGACGCCGACGACAGTCCCGATCAGAGCGGCTAGGGCAGTCCCTACCAGCATCTGTCTTCGTCGAGGGGGCGAGAGAACGAAATACCTCCACGGCATTTTATCTCCAAAGGCAAAAAGGAGTATTAAGAGCGGGATCGCGGCCAAAATTATCGGAATGACCCGATGATAAAAGAGGAGCCGTCGCTTCTCAACCTTCGCCAACGCAACCTGTTCCTGAACGCTGGTATGGGTATAGCTGTTGGTAAACTTGTTCCAAGGGGCAATGCGCTTACCGGTGCGCTGATCGTAGTAATAGGCAATCGTATTGTCCTGATACAAAATTAGCCGTCCCGTGATCGGCTCAATCCATGTTTGAAGTGTAATATCAAGATTAACGCCCCGGATTTTCGGCACCCCCGGAAGGTGTGTTAGATTTTTCGTCTGATCCGCATGATAGAGTGCCTGATACCGATAGACCGTGAGGCCCAATAGATTCACCTCTTCCTGAAAGGTCATGGAGGCGGGATTGTCGTAATTGATATGCCAATAGAAATAGTTCTGCTTGTTTAAAAAACGGGGGGCGAAGAGGGTTCCCTTCCGATCGCGATCCCCAAAGCCCGCGACATGCTGGCCTGTTTTCGGATCAATCCCGTAGAGCCGATCTACGGCAAAGATCGGTTGGCCGGTCAGTGTGCGAACATCAAAAACGTTCTTGATGAGGAGGACGCCCTTCTCTTTTTTGATGACATGGTAGGAGAATCGAGTCTTGGAGATTTGCTCTCCTGTATAGTCTCCCTTCTGTTCATCAAAGAAATTATCAAGGGAGAAGATGCCCGCCTGATATTCAAAACGCTCCGGAATTTCCGTAAGATTAGGGATTGCAACAGAAAACCAGACTGGGATGAAAAGGGGAAATAGGAGGGAGACGAGAAACCATTTTTTAAAAGTGGAAGACATATTCAACCCCCAGTCCAAGGCCTGTTAAGATAATCCAAATTGCTAAGCCGTACTTTTGTAACGATGGGAATATTCTCGAAGAACCTCCCGGATCATCCTTTGATACTTCAACCCCGCATTGCAGGCTTTGCTACGAAAGAAATCGACACTTTCCTTGTCCACAACGAGAGTCACTTTAACAGTCTCTCTTTTTGGAAAAAGTTCCTCCGGTGGCGGGAGAAAATCAGCAATAATATGCAGTTTTCCTATAGGTTGATCGGGGTCAGTTTGAGCGTGCTTTTTCATAAATTGTCCTCCCTTTTCGCCAAAAACCGGCACCGAAAACGCGAACGATCTTCCCTCGAAAAGTAAAGCGAACCGTTGCAATACGGTTTTTTACAAGGCCAATGCAGAAGAGCCGTTCTTCCTCAAGGGAATGCTTGTCGTCCCGCGCCACAATGCGGTGAGGGTCTGCAAACGCCTCCACCGCTTCACTAAAGCTAAGTTTATGCCTCCTGATATTGGCATTTTCCTTCGCCCGATCCCAAGCAAATGCCCCGTACCGGATATTTTCATCCATTGCGTCATTCTACCACAAATATGGTAAATTTACCATATCATTAAGAAACCCTAATCCGTCGCATGAGTCATTGTAGCATTGCAAGACGTGACCCTAGCCCCGCTCGCCTTGAAAAACCGATAGGTGTGTGATATTTTGACCCCAAAAAGCGAAACCATACAGTTGCAAATCTAATCGTCCGTTCAGGTCATTCGTGAGATCGTATCATCCCACAGTGACGGGTTAAGCGTAACGACGCCTGCGGGGCGTATGGAGAATTCGGGGGCATTGTACCATGGGATTTGAATCTCTTTTGATTGTAGGGGCAGGCGGGCACGCCAAGGTATTGATTGATACCCTTTTGTGCTTGTATGGAACAACGTTACCTCTTACCATAGCAGATGAGAACATGAGCCGAGCCGGCGGGCGGGTACTAGGCCTTCCGATCATGGCCCCCATTGCAAAAGCATTACAGCCTTCTGGAAATTTTCATGTGGCGATTGGTGATAACAAAACTCGCGCCCGTCTCTCAAACGTTTGTCTTGCGGCCGGCATGAACTATTTCTCTGTTGTGCATCCGCGCGCAGTCGTCGCCTCCTCCGCTTTCATTGGGGCAGGAAGTTTTGTTGCCGCAGGGGCTATTCTATCCGCGGAATGCACTCTAGGCACGGGGACGATTGTCAACCATGGCGCTGTCGTGGATCACGATTGCCGTGTGGGCGCGTTTTGCCATCTGGCGCAAAACGCAACATTAGGGGGAGGTGTTACTGTGGGAGATGGCGTTTTAATTGGACCGGGGGCGATATTGGTTTCAGGCATTTCCGTTGGAGAAAGCTGTCTGATCGGGCCAGGGGCAAAGGTTTTGCGCGATTTGCCCCCCGGAAGCACTTATGGCCTCTGACGAAATAACCTCAATCAACTTACCCCCCTGTCAAATGAGATGATTTGATACGCGATATTTCTTTAACAGTGCTAGGGTCACATCTTGGCAATTGACAAATGTAGCATTGCAAGACCTGACCCTAGCCCTGTGACCCTAGCCCTGCTACTGTTTTTATTGGTGAAGCTATTTTGAAAATCAGATGGTTCTTTTGTTGAGTGTAACAGGATTTCTCGCTTTGTCAAATTGTTACTATTTTTGA
>CAYJXH010000150.1:0-3484 GCA_964373975.1 uncultured Nitrospirota bacterium
AGAACAACGTTTGTAAACCGCGTAATAATGCGCACTGACATTTCCTATGAATATAAATTGTTTAAGCGGATTTCATTCCCTTTTCTCTTGGGTGATAGAGAAGCAGGGGTTGTCCAGAACTGTTAATCACCTCTTCCGTAATAACACATTCCCGAACGCCCGTCATAGAGGGCAGATCGTACATGAGTTCGAGCATGGTTTCTTCTAAAATAGATCGAAGACCGCGTGCGCCAGTCTTCTGATTAAACGCCTTTTTGGCAATGGCCAGCAAGGCGCTGTCTGTAAATTTAAGCCGGACTTTCTCCAGAGAGAACAATTTTTCATATTGTTTAGTGAGCGCGTTTTTTGGCTCGGTTAAAATACGCATCAATGCCGTCTCGGATAATTCTTCCAACGAGGTGACCACAGGAAGGCGGCCAACGAATTCAGGAATCAGCCCGTATTTAATAAGATCATCCCCTTGCACTTGGGCGAGAAGATGGCCAGCTCTCCGATCCCCCTTTCCTTTGACTTGCGCCCCAAACCCCATTGTCTTTTTGTGGAGACGCTGTTCTACAATGGATTCAAGACCCACAAACGCCCCGCCACAGATAAAAAGAATATTGGTTGTGTTAATCTGCACAAATTCCTGATGCGGGTGTTTTCGACCCCCTTGCGGAGGCACATTGGCTATGGTTCCTTCAATCAGTTTCAGCAATGCCTGCTGAACCCCTTCCCCAGAAACATCCCGCGTGATAGATGCCGATTCGCTCTTTCGAGAAATTTTATCAATCTCGTCAATATAAACAATACCCTTCTGCGCCTTTTCCGTATCGTATTCTGCCGCTTGAAGGAGTTTTAGAATAATATTTTCAACATCCTCTCCGACATAACCTGCTTCTGTGAGCGTTGTGGCATCGGCAATGGTGAATGGGACTTTTAAAACGCGCGCCAGTGTCTGTGCCAACAGGGTTTTGCCCGTGCCGCTGGGGCCGATAAGGAGAATGTTGCCTTTTTGCAGTTCAATATCGTCATGTTGGGCGTTACAAGCAACCCGTTTGTAATGATTGTGAACGGCTACAGCGAGAATTTTTTTAGAACGATCTTGTCCAATAACATACTGATCTAAGACCTCTTTGAGTTCAATAGGTTTTGGAATGCCGCTAGCACCCTCGACCTTTTCCTCTTCCCATTCCTCGGCAATAATGTCGTTACACAGATCAACGCATTCATCGCAAATATAGACCAAAGGCCCTGCGATCAGCTTTTTAACCTCGTCCCTGCTTTTTGCGCAAAAAGAGCAGCAAAGCGGTGTTGGGGTCTTCTCTTGTTTCGCCATTTATTTCTCCTATTACAGAGGCTAGAGGGATCTCTTCCCTTCTTTGAGCGGCCCAACGAGGCCGCTCAAAACCGAAGCCTTCCGGGGCCTGCTATTTTCGGACGGGTGCCTTTTCGATGACCTCATCCACAATATGATAGGCGCGGGCTTCTGCTCCAGACATAAAATAATCGCGTTCCGTGTCGGTGCGAATTTTTTCCATGGTCTGTCCGGTATGTTTTACTAAAATTTCGTTTAACCGTTCCCGCACTTTTAAAATTTCCCTTGCGTGAATCTCTACATCGGTGGCCTGTCCAGAGAAACCGCCCATGGGCTGATGCACCATCACGCGCGTGTTGGGCAGGGCAAACCGCTTTCCCGCAGAGCCTGATGCAAGCAGTAATGCCCCCATACTGGCGGCTTGTCCCAAGCAAATGGTTGAGACAGGTGCTTTAATATATTGGATCGTATCGTAAATGGCAAGCCCTGCTGTTACCATTCCCCCCGGGGAGTTGATGTAAAGATTGATATCCTTTTCTGGGTCTTCTGCCTCTAAAAAGAGAAGCTGGGCGATCACGAGATTGGCCACATTGTCATCTATTGCAAATCCTAAAAAGATGATGCGGTCTTTTAATAATCGGGAGTAGATGTCATAAGCCCGCTCCCCGCGATTGGTTTGTTCAATGACCATAGGTACTAGCATTTATTTAGGCTCCTTCTTTTATTGTTTCAACTTTCATTGTTTCAAATTGCGCCGTGGAATACACCCAATTGAGCGTTTTTTCTTCTAGGGTCATTCCCTGTAAGCCATTGAGTGCCCCCGGGTTTTTTAGTATCTCTTCTTTTCCTTTTTCAAAAGGGACCCGCATATTTTGGGTCATCTGTTTTATGGCCTCTTCCATCTCGGCAGGGGAAACCTCAATTTTCTCTTTCTCCATAATGGCGGAAAGAATCAGGGATCCTTTTACCCGCGTTTCAGCGATGGCGGTCAATTCTAAAACTTGCGCTTTATCCGACGCTAGTGTCATTTTTCGCTGTTGCAGTAATAAATGCAACTCCCGTTCTACCATGGGGGATGGCGCCTCAATGGGGTGCAAGGCAATGAGTTGATTCATCAGTTGATTCTTTTGATGTTGTTCTTCCACTTTCTTTCGTTCTGCTGTGAGAGAGGTTTCGATTTTCTCTCTTAATTCTACGAGGGAGGAAAGCCCCAAGTCTTTTGCAAATTCTTCGTCGAGTTCGGGCAACCGTTTTGTCTTAATTTCTTTAATGTCTATCTTAAAACGGGCAATCTTTCCTGCAAGTTCTTTTTCGGTATCCTCTGCCGGAAGGGTAACGTCAACGAAAACTGTTTCCCCCTTTTTGTGGCCTATGAGGGCCTCGGCGATCTCTGGCCGTGTTTGTTTTGAGCCGATCTCAATGGGATAATCTTTTTTCTTTCCCCCCGGAAGCGTGTTTCCGCCCACTTCTCCTATGAAGTCAACAATGACATAGTCCGGTGCGGCGATTGCGTGGTCATCGGACAGTCCTTCTAAAAAACCTTGTTGTCCCTGCAGAACGACAAGCCCATTCTCCACATCTTCTGGTGTGACAGGCCAATTTTGTTTAGAGAGGGTTATCCCTTTATATTCTGTAAGTTTTATTTCGGGCAGGATATCAATGACGGCCGTGAAAAAGAGAGGGGCATCTTTTTTAAAATCAATATCTTTAATCAAGGGGGTTTCTATGGGAGAAAGCTTTGTCTCGTCTATGGCCTTCTGACAATATTCTGGAATCAGCTTTCGCAAAACCTCTTCTTCTAGTTCGGCCCCATATTTTTTGATGATAAGCGCAAGCGGCGCCTTCCCCGGCCGAAATCCCGGCAGACGGACATCTTTTTGAAGATGCCCTAGTGTATGGTGCATCTCATGGGAAACCGCCTCCTGCGGCACTTCCACCCTAAGCGACTTTTTTACAGAACTCATCTCCTCTATTTGAATTTTCATTTTCTCCTGCGTTGATTCTAAATGTAGTATCAAAGTGGCCGTTATTCTATAGATATAGCGGATGTATTGTCAATCGGCCGATCAGAGTTTTATTGAAAGAGACTGGGGATTGACAAGTGCTGGGGATTTTGTATAGAGTCCTTAAACTCATTGCTAATGTTTTAACCAATACAAGATAAGGGTCTGATGCCTAGCCTTTCCA
>CAYJXH010000151.1:0-3462 GCA_964373975.1 uncultured Nitrospirota bacterium
CATGTCTCAAGAAGAAAATATTATTATTCGGCAGTTTAAAAAAATCGTGCCGAATCAAATCTATTTTATCGCGCCCAAAGCGTATTTTGTCAGGGGCTTTCAATACTATCAGGACGGGCGCGTTTTATCCTATAGATGGGACGACGACAATAGACTCACAGCCATTGTCATGGGGACACAAACTTACACCGTTGATTTTTTCTGCGAGGGGAGCGTCCTTTGCGAGGGGAGCGACCCCTCGGAGGAATTGTCGCTCCGCTACACCTGCGACTGTCCCGTATGGACCGCTTCGTTCCAGTGCAAACATGTTATCTGCGCCCTTTTAACAACGGTCAATCTTCTTTCTCCAAGCCTGTTCCAAATTCCAAGACAAGACCCAATACGTTTAAATGCGCTATTGTCTAGCCTCTTAAATGGCGAAATGATCTCTCCCAAACAACAAGAAGGAAATAGGCCCCACCCCTACGAAATAATCATTGATACGGCGAAAGCGGCATTTCCAATTACCCTTAGAAAAAATTCAGAAAACGCGCATTCTCAAAGGACGGTGCCTGTCCATCTTCAATTCCTTTTGTCCCCATTTCGGTATTTATTTTCCCATGAGACCTTTTTAAAATATCTTCAAGAATGGGGTAACAATACGCCGATTTTTTTCAAGACAAAAGAACGCGAGATGCCCATTTTCTGGAACAGGTCACGCATTTACGAATCGCAAACCGAGGTGGATGTTACACACAAAACTGTTTCGATTAAAGCCTTATGCCTACACGATAAAATCGTGTGTGAATCGGTCTATCTCATCGGAGAGATTGTTATTGATTTTGCAGAGGGGACTTTGGGTGTTGTGGAGGAAAATAGCGGATGGAAATTCTATGATCATCTCGTACAGCTTTTTTTGCCCAAATTCGGAGGCGCCCATGATGGGCTGGAACCCATGTCAATGCGGAAGGAAAGTAGCGTGTCTTCTTGGTTTTCCGATCCAAACACAGAAAGGCGATCCAACCGGTCATCGTTTACAATTCCATTAAAAGATTTCCAGTCGGTACAGATCAATATCGCAAAAGAGTTCCTGACGACCCGAATCCCTAAGTCTTCGGTATCGTTTTCCCCCGGAGCAGTACGCAATCTTTCCCTGAAGGTTTCAGGCAAGGCGTTGCCCATCCAAACATCACAGCATATCTATCGTCTGACCCTTGATCCAGAAAACGACAAAAACCAAAATGCCATTGCCACGACCCGCTTTAAACTTACGGCGGAGTGCCGATTGGGTGATAGCCTCGGGATGACCCATTTCCCCACGTTCCAATTTTTTACGCATATTGCACAGAATAGAAACGTTCCCTCGGCCCTGCGCGCAAAGAAACGAAGGGGCATTTTTATTGACCTCTTCTTATTCCTCTTATCCTCGTCTGAAACGCGCGCCGATGCAAAGCAGAGGATCAGTCAGGCACTGTCTTCGGAGGAATTTGATTTGCACGATCGCGGCGCAATGGCAGAGGCCAGAAATATTCTGCAACATTTCTTTTCTGTTTTTTTAAGGCCCGATCTTAGGCTTCAATTTAATGACAACCAATGGCATCTGATTCCCAACGATAAATCAAAAGAGGCGACCCTTTATGCGATTGCGTTAAAACATTTCGGTCCTGAAATTTTTCATGAAATGGCACATCACAATGCCATGGCGGTTCCCTCCAAAATCCTTCATGAAAAACTTTCCCTCTTCCATTCAGAACTTGCAGATTCTCATATCGAACTGTTCTACAACGGCAAGCCAATTGTCCCCTCTAAATGGGACTTTTCATTTGACGCGCGCAGAAACGTTGGGATTGATTGGTTTGAGATTAAGCCGGAGATTAAGTGTGACGGCGTTGCCATGCAAGAGGCCTTGTGGCGCGGTCTTCTTGATGGGAGCGGCCTTATAGAAAAGGAAGGGGTTGTCCATATCCTAGATAACAATGCGCGTCAGATTTTAAAATCACTGGGCGCCATTTATACCATGGCGAACAAAACCCGGGTTGGCAAGAAGGAGATTGTGCACGTTCCCAGACTTCAAATTTTAGACTGGATCACGCTTCGAAACCAAGGGGTTTTTGTTCATCTATCAGACGAAGACGAGGCATTGATAGCGCGTCTTACCGAATTTACGAAAATTACGCCAACCCGTTTTCCAGACAAACTCACGGCAACATTGCGGCCTTATCAAGAGGAGGGATACCATTGGCTATCGTTCCTTTATCAACAGAGGTTTGGCGCCTGTCTTGCGGACGATATGGGGCTGGGCAAAACACTTCAGGCCATTAACTTCTTGGGCGGGATACAGGAAGAAATCGTTGTTCCAACCGTGCCTATCGGCAAGAGACCCCATCTGATCGTTCTGCCGCCCTCTTTGCTGTTTAACTGGGAATCTGAAATCACCCGTTTTTATCCGAGCATGAAGATTCATTTTTACCTAGGCCCAGAGCGGAATACCACACGTTTTAACGATAGCGATGTGGTGATGACAACGTATGGCCTCGTGAGGCGGGACATTGAAAAACTAAAAGAGATTCCCTTTAACGTGATTATTTTTGACGAGGCGCAGGCGATTAAAAATATCTATGCTGATACGACCTCTGCTGTTCGCCAATTAAATGGATATTTTAAATTGGTGATGACCGGAACGCCGTTGGAGAATCATCTGGGGGAATATTATTCTCTGATTGATCTTTGCATTCCCGGCTTACTAGGGGAGTACGATCCTTTTAAATCGCAAATGAAGCAAGACACCTCTCCGGCGCTTAATATCCTCATCCGGAGAACACGGCCGTTTGTCATGCGGCGGACGAAAGAGGCCGTCTTAAAGGACTTGCCGCCTAAAACAGAAACCGATGTTTATCTGGAACTCACCGAGCGTCAAAAGGCGCTTTATCAGCAAACGGTTGCGCAGATTAGAACAACAATAGACGAAGCGTATCAAAAGAAAAACCATGCCCAAGCCAGAATTATTGCGCTCACTGCGATTCTAAAATTGAGGCAGTTGTGTCTCTCTCCCCGTCTGCTGACGCACAACACAAATGACCCCTCTCCCAAGAGCGATTTCTTAATGGAAAAGCTACACGAATTGATGGAAGCGAATCATAGCGCACTTGTTTTCTCGCAGTTCACGTCGTTTTTGGATATCGTAGAGGAGGCAATGAAGGCCAAAAAAATTCCTTTTTCGCGCCTAGATGGGAAAACGGCCACAGGTAAAAGAAAGGAATTGGTCGAAGGATTTCAGGAGGGAAAAGCCCCTTCCGTTTTTTTATTGAGCCTAAAGGCCGGCGGACAGGGGTTAAATCTCACGAAGGCTTCGTATGTGTTTCATCTGGACCCGTGGTGGAACCCCGCTGTTGAGAATCAGGCGACCGATCGCGCGCATCGCATTGGCCAAACGCAAAAGGTGTCTATTACGCGGATTCTCATGCGGCATACCATCGAGGAAAA
>CAYJXH010000152.1:0-348 GCA_964373975.1 uncultured Nitrospirota bacterium
GCCTGACCCTTGTTTCGGACGATCATGAAATATAAAAATGCAATTATGCAGGCCTGACCCTTGTTTTGACCCTTGTTTTGTATGACAAAATTATGCAGGCACCCGTCACTGTGATGTCAATGGTTTCATCTATAGCCAGTTGGGGGAATCTCTACCAACAACAGTCCCCCCTCCATTTTCTTGACTGTATGTGCAGATATGTGTATATTAATAGGTATACACATATCTGGAGACATCATGGGAGCTTTATCTAAAAGAGTACAGGTGCTTTTTTCAAAGGAGAAGCATCTTCTACTAGAAAGTCTGGCAAGGCGGCGCGGTGCCTCTGTTGGCGCATTAATTCGTAAG
>CAYJXH010000152.1:358-3367 GCA_964373975.1 uncultured Nitrospirota bacterium
GTTGCCCCCCCCCCCGCAGCTTGCGAAGATAATGGTCAAAAAAGCCATTCCAACAAAACAGACACCTTTAATAAGCTTCATCGTTGTCCCTCCTTTTGTTATCAATACGAGTAGTGGCGATTCAGAAACCCCCACTGTGCATTGAATACGAGAAATGTAACCCAAAAAAATGGTATTGTCAATACTGCGTATCAACTCACCGAGATTCGCTCCGCTACTCTCCAAATATAATATTTATTCCGTTAATAGGGTCACTCAATACTCACTTGATATGACTTTTCTCCTGCTATTGATTATCCTCCGATTGCGAGCAAGGGGCCTAATGCTCAAAATATGATTCGAAGACTATGTTTCTTTTTCTTCGTCCGTGCCCAGTCCAGATTACGCCGATTCCGCGACACAATTATTAGATGACATACCACTACATTTTCTTGACTGTGTGCGCAAATATGTGTATATTAATATTTATATGTATACACATATCTGGAGAGATCATGGAAGCTTTATCTAAAAGAGTACAGGTGCTTTTTTCAAAGGAGAAGCATCTTCTGTTGGAAAGTCTGGCGAGACGGCGCGGGGCCTCTGTTGGGGCATTAATTCGTAAGGCCGTTGAGGAGCAGTATTTGAAGGGGCAGCGTGGCAATCGTATGTCCATTTTAGATCGCATTTCCAAGATGAATCTCCCTGTCTCTGACTGGAAAAAGATGGAAAAGGAAATCCTGCTTGGCGCCGCAAAAATTCGGAAGAAATGATCTTTATTGACACCAACGTAATAATGTACGCGGCAGGTAGGGAGCATCCCTATAAATCCCCCTGTTTAAACGTGATTAAGAATATTCTCATGGGGGAGATCACGGCCGTAACGGATGTTGAGGCACTTCAGGAAATCCTTTATCGCTATTGGCATATTGGAGAGCTTTCCAAAGGGATACAGCTCTTCAACGATTTTATGGAAACCGTTCCTACCGTTTTAGATGTTCGAAAACAGGACATCTTACGGGCAAGAGACCTCTTAAAAAAGTATCCGAGGATTACGCCGCGGGATGCTGTTCATGGCGCGGTTATGCTCAATCACAAGATCCGATCCATCATTAGTGCCGATACCGATTTCGATAGAATTGAAGGCATTATTCGTGAAGATCCCCTAGTCATCTCCTCAAGGAGGTTAAGAATTATGTCAATATAATTATGACACAATAAATCACTACTTTCTCCGAAACATTTTTTCGAGTTCGGGTAAGGGGTATTTAATAATAACAGGCCGTCCGTGCGGGCAGGTGGGTGGCGTGTTTCGGCTAAAGTAATCCTGTAACAAAGACTCAACCTCGTCTAGGCTTAAGGCTTGATTGGCGCGAACAGCCGCGTGACAGGCCATTGAAGCAATAATGGTGTGCCGAGGTTTCTCTTTATCAGTAACAACACCTATCTCGGCAAGCTCTTCTGCGACATCAACTAAAAACGATTCCACATCCATGCGAATGAGTTCCGCTGGAATTTCTCGAATGAGAAATGTTGTCTCTCCGTAAGGCTCTACCTTTAAACCCATCTCTGCCAAGAGCGGCAGTGCCGCAACGACAAAAGAGGCCATTGATAGAGGAAGATCAATCTGCCTAGGAATAAGCAAGGGCTGAATTTCTATTCTTCTTTTTTTCAAGAACAATTCATATAAAATGCGTTCGTGGGCAGTATGCTGATCAATAACAACAAACTCGCCGTCTATTTCAGCTAAAAGGAAGGTTCCATAAACCTGCCCAATCGCCCGAATCAGCCGCATCGGCGACTCCGAGCTGACGGCTTCCGATAGGCGCGATGGAGAAGCGCTGTCTGTGGGCCATCCTACCCATAGTGGGGTAGGCATCGTATTTTGTAGGGGCAAAAAATCTTTTGCCCTCGTGCCATACGTTCCTTGCGGGGTTGATTGCGAAGGGATATTTTCTGGCCGCGCTCCTTGACCTGCCTGGGCACCGTGCCCCGCGAGGGCACCGTGCCCTGCGAGGGTACCGTACCCTGCGAGTTTTTCTCGAACGAGATTTTTTACAATTTTGTAAATCGTATCTGTGTTCTGAAATCGCACCTCCTTTTTTGTGGGGTGCACATTGACATCAACAAGAGAAGGGTCAATAGAAAGATAGAGCGCGCAAAATGGGTGTTCCCCCTTCATTAAGAAAGACCCATACGCCTCATAAAGGGCGTGAGAGAGGAGCGGACTTTTCACAGGACGGCGATTCACGAAAAAAAGTTGATCCTTACGATGGTTTTTCAGCACAGGCGCCTTTGAAAAAAAAGCATACAATTTTATGCCCCCGTCTAAAAATAGCCCTTCTGCTTCAACACACTGGCCGATAACCTCCGCGCCATAAAGTTGAAAGAGCCGATCTTTTTGTGTTGAAACATTGGGCACGGAAACAAGGTTTCTTCCCTGATGGGTTAATTGAAAATCAATATGGGGATGCGCGAGTGCGAGTTGAAATACGATTTGACTGATATGACCTAACTCGGTCTCTGGCGATTTCAAAAACTTCCTTCGTGCCGGTGTATTGTAAAAAAGGTCTGAAACTGAAAAGGTTGATCCTGTCGGCGCCCCGATACTGCATTCTTTTTCAATCGTCCCTCCCGAAAGAACGATTTCGGATCCCTCCAGACTGTCTGCTGTTTGCGTTACAAGGCGTATTTTAGAGATAGACGCGATGCTCGGCAGGGCCTCTCCTCTAAACCCTAATGTGGTCATGGTCAATAGGTCTTCTTCTTGAGTGATTTTACTGGTAGCGTGGCGCGTGAAAGAAAGCAGGGCTTGTTCACGGGACAGGCCCTCTCCGTTATCCCGCACCTCTATCAGGCCGATTCCGCCTTGCAGGAGGGTGATGACAATCTTGTTGGCGTTCGCATCAATTGCGTTTTCAACAAGTTCTTTGACCACAGAGGCAGGACGCTCAACGACCTCGCCCGCCGCGATCTTGTTGGCTAGGTGTGTAGGGAGAACAATAATTTTTGACATGAGGGTTCCCCCTT
>CAYJXH010000153.1:0-3361 GCA_964373975.1 uncultured Nitrospirota bacterium
GGGGGTGACCGCGCCAAAGGGAAAGAGGATGGGCCATGCGGGTGCGATCGTCTCCGGGTCGCGAGGCACCGCGCGGGAAAAAATGGATCTCTTGAGACAAAAGGGGATCGCTGTCATCGAAAATTTAAGCGACATCGGGAATTCAATGAAGCGTTTGTTGCAAAATTGAGCAATCATTCATTCGATGTCGTTTCGGAAGTGAATCTTCAAGAAGCGGATAATGCGGTCCAGCAGGCAAAAAAAGAGCTGGCGCAGCGCTTCGATTTCAAGGGCTCACAGAGCTCCATGGACTTGGACAAGTCTCAAAAAACCATCACGCTTAAGACCGAAAATGAGTATCGTTTGAAAGCCCTGACGGACTTGCTGCAGACGAAGTGTGTGAAAAGAGGCGTTTCGCTAAAAGGATTGCAATTTGGCAAAGTGGAGACGGGCATGGTGGGCGGATCGGTGAAGCAGGTGATCACGATTCAAAATGGCATTCCAACGGACAAGGCCAAGGAAATCACAAAAAGCATTAAAGAGATGAAATGGAAAGTTCAAACCCAGATTCAAAATGACCAGGTACGTGTCCAGGCGCCCAAAATTGACGATCTCCAGGGGGTGATCACTTTTTTGAAACAGAAGGATTTTAGCATCGATCTGCAATTTGTTAATTTTCGTTAATAATTAGTAGGGAATAGATAAGAATAGTTATTAGTTTTAGGAGTTAAAATTTATCTTGCATAAAAAATGGACCTATGCTATCGTAACCGGGTTGTCGTCATTAATTGTATACATGAGGAGGACATAACCAGGTGAAGAAATTAATCGCATCCGCTCTATTATTGTTTGTCGCGACCGTGATGGGATCGCCGGTGTTCGCTGATTCAGCTTCTGGCGTCGCCACTTCCAGTTCTGGTATTTCTGGCGAAGAGCAAATAAATAACGTCAAGACGGGCACTCAGAATGTGGCAACGAGCTGGACGGAGATTCTTGACAGCACCCATGCTGAGGCCTCAAAAGGGAAGGGCACCGGTGAACAGCTCACAGGTGTGGTTGTCGGGGGCGTTATTGGGGTACGCAGAACCATCCATCGTATGGGAGCAGGCGCTATTGACCTTCTCACATTTTGGATTCCCAAAAAGCAGCCTCTGATTCAAGAAAAGAGCACGAAATAGTCCGAACTTAAATTTAACCCCGCCCTTTTTAAAGTCAGAAACTCTGTCTTCAAAAAGGGCGGGGTTTTTTATTGAAACGCCCCTTCGATAGTCCTATACTAGCACTTCTATGCTTATCCGATGAAGAAACCGACGATTGAAAAATTAGCCCGAGAGTTGCTGGTCGCTTTGGGAGAAAACCCAGGCCGCCAAGGCCTTAAGAAAACTCCCGAGCGGGTACAGGCCGCGTATCGTTATCTGACAAGCGGTTATGGAAAAAACCCGCAAGCCGTGTTAAACGGCGCCGTTTTTGATGAAGAGTACGACGAGATGGTGGTGATGAGAGAGATAGATCTATTTAGTTTATGCGAGCATCATCTCCTGCCCTTTTATGGCAAGTGTCATGTCGCCTATATCCCCAACGGCAAGATCATCGGCCTCAGCAAGATTCCGCGTCTGGTGGATGTGTTTGCGCGACGGCTCCAGGTTCAAGAACGGTTGACCAATCAGATCGCGAATTGCCTGCAGGAGGCGCTCAACCCTTTGGGAGTGGCGGTGATCATTGAAGCGCTGCATCTTTGCATGGCAATGAGGGGGGTCGAGAAACAAAGCGCGATGTGTGTCACGAGCACGATGCTGGGGGTCTTTCGCAGCGACCGCAGCACGCGCATGGAATTTATGGCCTTGATCGGCAAGAAATAACCATCCGGTATCATTCAATCAAAATTGACGAAACAAAATTGATGAAAATTTCGTTGACGAAGACCTTTTATTTCAGCGCCAGCCATTCCCAAGCAGGCAAAATCTTCGGGCACAATTACACGTTGGGTGTCACGACTCAAGTCGCCGATCAGGATTCGGAGCGTGTTTTGGAAGAAAAGGTAAACGGATCCATCATCCAGCGAGTGCAGTCGAGAGATCTCGGTTTGCATGTGGATTTTCTGAAAGGGATCTCCATCAGCGATCAGAATCTATTGGAAGTTTTTTGGAAGATCCTCGAGAGAGAAATGAAACCGTTGGCGTTGTTGAAACTAACTCTCGCAAGAGACGAGCGTACCCAAGTCACGATGGAACGAAACCCCTACGGATGAAAAGTTATAAAAATTATATTGATGGCCAAGCGATGGGCGCCAGAAGCGGCAGGACTTTTTTGGATCGGAACCCCGCGGACCGGCGGGATATTCTCGGGGCCGTGCCCCGATCCGCCGCCGCTGATATTGACCGCGCCGTTCAGTCGGCCAAGAAGGCAATGCCCGGATGGGCTGCGACGCCCCCGCCGCGGCGGGCTGAGGTTTTGTTTCGTTCCGCACAAATCTTGGAGCAAAAGAAAGAAGAGCTCGCTTGTCTCATGACCCGGGAAATGGGAAAACTTTTGAGAGAATCTCGCGCGGACGTTCAGGAGGCGATAGACACCGCCTATTTTTTCGCGGGGGAGGGCCGGCGCCTCTACGGGCAGACCGTCCCTTCGGAGCTCAAAAACAAAATGTGTTTGACGCTTCGCCGTCCCGTCGGGGTCTGCGGGCTCATCACGCCCTGGAATTTCCCGCTTGCGATTCCCGCCTGGAAAGTTTATCCGGCTCTTATTTGTGGAAATGCAGTGGTGTTGAAACCCGCCGAGGACACGCCGCTCATGAGTTTATCATTCGTCGAAATTTTGACCGCCGCGGGCCTGCCGGCGGGCGTGATGAATGTGGTGATCGGTTTTGGCGAAGAAGCGGGGGCGCCGCTCGCGCGGCATAAAGATGTTTCTTTGCTGTCGTTCACCGGCTCGTCGGAAGTGGGGTCTTGGATCGCCTCCACCTGTGGAAAGCTTTTAAAACGCTGTTCGTTGGAAATGGGAGGCAAGAATGCGCAGATCGTGATGGAGGACGCCGATTTGGATTTGGCGGTCACGGCCGCTTTGTGGGGCGCTTTCGCGACGAGCGGGCAGCGGTGCACGGCCACGTCGAGAATCATCCTGCATGAAAAAATATACCGCCCATTTCTAAAATTATTCCTAAAAGCCGCGGCGGATTTGAAGATCGGCCGAGGGGACGATCCGTCGGTCAATCTAGGCCCGATTATCAACGAAACGCAGCTTCGACAAATTCACCGCCGGGTGCAACGGGCCAGGAAAGAAGGCGCGCGCCTAGTCTTGGGAGGAAAGATTGAAAGAGCGGGCGAGAGGAAGCATGGTTATTTTTATCGTCCCTCGATTTTTACAAGTGTTTCTTCCCGGATGAGCG
>CAYJXH010000154.1:0-3346 GCA_964373975.1 uncultured Nitrospirota bacterium
CGCTTTATTGTCAAATGAACATATTGCATGATAATATCCGAGCGATTTATGAAAAAATATCAGAACACCCTCAATCTCCCCAAAACCGATTTCCCGATGCGGGCCAACCTCAAGGAAAAAGAGGTTGCCTTATTATCGAAGTGGAAGGAAGATGACCTTTATAAGAAAATTCTGAACAACCACCAAGGGTCCAAAAAATATATCCTGCATGATGGCCCCCCCTACGCCAACGGCCATATTCATATCGGCCACGCACTCAACAAAGTTTTAAAAGATATTATTGTTAAATCCAAAACGATGATGGGATATGCCGCCCCTTACGTTCCGGGATGGGACTGCCATGGACTGCCAATTGAATACGAGGTGCTCAAAGAGGCACGCGCCAAAAAGGAAACCCCCTCCCCTACGGAGATTCGCCGCCGTTGTCGGGAATACGCAAAGAAGTTTATTGACATACAACGTGAGGAGTTTTTACGGTTAGGCGTTTTTGGCGATTGGGACAACCCCTATCTGACGATGACACCCGATTATGAAGCGGCCATTGTTCGAGAATTTGGCAAGGTGGTTGAATCGGGCGGTGTTTACAAGGCCAAAAAACCGGTGCTCTGGTGCCCTAATGACGAAACCGCATTGGCCGAAGCAGAAGTGGAATATGCCGACCACACCGCTCCCGCCCTCTATGTAAAATTTCGGGTTACAAGTGATCCGTTTAAAAAGTTTGACCCGACACTTAACAACCTGTCCTTTATTATTTGGACCACAACCCCATGGACACTGGTCGCCAATAAGGCAGTCTGCCTTCATCCAAAATTTGATTATGATGTTATCCGGATCACGGAGGACGGGAAAGACGAGCAGAACATTATCATCGCTTCCGCGCTGGTCGCAGAATGTATGAAGGAGTTCGGAATTGCACAATACAGCGTAGTGGCAACTTACAAAGGGGTTGATTTGGCAGGGGTTGTCTGTCGGTCACCCTTTCTCGAACAAGGGTCTAGCGGTACATGGCCATCACCAGTGATTCTGGGCGATCATGTAACGTTGGAACAGGGGACAGGGGCGGTGCATACGGCCCCCGGCCATGGGCGTGAAGACTATCAGGTTGGCATGGAATATGGTCTTGATGTTTTTGCGCCAGTAGATAGCCGAGGCCGCTTTACCGACGTGCTTTATGGCGATGTTTTCGATTTGAGAGGGTTGGATGTTTTTAAAGCAAATGCAATCATACAACAAAAATTGTCTGACATCGGGACATTGGTGCATGGGGGAACGATTCAGCACGCCTATCCGCATTGCTGGCGATGCAAAAAGCCAGTAATCTTTCGGGCCACCGAGCAATGGTTTATCTCCATGACGGAGGGGAGCCTTAAAGATCGGGCGGTCACGGCAATTGAAAACGAGGTAGAATGGATTCCGGAATGGGGAAAAGATCGCATATTGGGAATGATGAAAAACCGCCCCGATTGGTGCATCTCGCGTCAGCGGTCGTGGGGCGTACCGATTGTGGCGTTCTCTTGTAACAACTGTCCTAAACAACTTTGCAACGAAGAGATTATTCGTCATATCGCTGATCAGATGGAAGGGGGGGGGTCAGATATCTGGTTTTCAAAATCAGTAGACGAACTGCTTCCGCCGTATACCGCTTGCCCAGACTGTGGCGGAAATCAATTTACAAAAGAGACTGACATTTTAGATATTTGGTTTGAGTCCGGGGTAAGCCATGCCGCCGTTTTGAAAAGACGGGCGGAGCTTGGTTGGCCGGCCGATCTCTACTTGGAAGGGTCAGATCAGCACAGGGGTTGGTTTCATAGCAGTCTACTGGCCTCCATTTCATCTGGAAGAAATGCTCCGCCTTATAAGACGGTTCTCACGCATGGGTTTGTCCTAGATGGGGCCGGAAAGAAAATGTCAAAATCGGCGGGCAATGTCGTGGCCCCACAAGAAATTATCAATCGGCATGGGGCCGAGATTTTGCGGCTTTGGGTGGCCGCAACCGATTTTCGAGACGATCTAAAAATATCCAATGCAATGATGGATCAGCTTGTTGAGGCGCATCGAAAAATTCGGAATACATGTCGCTTTCTTTTGAGCAATTTATATGACTATGATCCTAATGATTATGATCCGCAATCTATTGTTGTGCAAAATGCCGATCTTTTAGAAATAGACAAATGGGCGTTGCATCGCTTAACCGAAGTGCGAGAAAAGATTTTAAACGCATACAATGCGTTTGAGTTTCATGCCGTTTTTCATACCCTCAATCAATTCTGTTCGGTTGATCTTTCGACATTCTATTTGGATATCATCAAAGATCGTTTATATGCGGCATCGGCAGATTCCCGTGAACGAAGGGCGGCACAAGCCGTGTTATACGAGATACTCTCGGTCATCACACGATTGATGGCCCCCATCCTCTCCTTTACTGCCGAAGAAATATGGCCTTTTATTCCAGCCAATAAACCGGCGGGAATAACCAGTGTGCATCTTTCCAACATGGATTGTGAAATCCCCAATGACGGAGCCCTTAAATGGACAGAGCAATGTTCCGCAGAGTGGGATCGCTTGATACAGATTCGCAATGAAGTCAATTGTCATCTGGAGAAGGCGCGGGGAGAGAAACAGATCAGCAGTTCGTTGGGCGCATCCGTGACAATTCACGCGCCCTCCCCTCTATACGAAAAACTTAAAGAGATCGCCCCGTTTCTTCCCACATTTTTTATCGTCTCGCAGGTTACTTTAATCCCGCACGAATCAATGGAGGTTGTCATATCGCCTGCTCGCGGAATCAAGTGTGAACGCTGTTGGATGTATGCGGAAGAGGTCGGCAACAACACAGACCATCCCACCCTCTGCCAACGATGTGTTGGCGTGGTCGGCAACATCCCGCACGCTTCGTTATGAACAAACTTTTTATTCTAGCCCTCGTTGGTGGAAGCGTTCTGCTCTTGGATCAGATCAGCAAGGCCTATATTGATCACGCCTTTTATCTCCATGAGTCGCTCCCGATTATCCCTGATCTTTTTTCAATCACTTATGTTCGGAATCCGGGGGCCGCTTTTGGTCTTTTCGCGGGACGAAGCAGTCTCTTTCGCGCGGTCTTCTTTTCTTGCGTCTCTTTGGTTGCGCTTTCTTTTCTAGGGATGATGGTTTATCAGACGCCGAAAGATGATCGGTGGCAGATGATCTCCCTTTCTCTTTTATTGGGCGGCGCGATGGGGAACATCATTGATCGCGTTCGGATAGGCGAGGTAATAGACTTTTTAGATTTCTATATTGGCACTTACCACTGGCCTGCGTTTAACGTCGCCGATTCGGCAATCACCGTAGGCGTTACCTTGCTCATGCT
>CAYJXH010000155.1:0-3342 GCA_964373975.1 uncultured Nitrospirota bacterium
TTGCTGTTTGAGGACGCATAGACATATTTGACCGAATAATCTTGCGTTACAAACGCGTAGACCATTGCGGCCACGCCTGCCGAGATCAAAAAGAAATTAAGCGTTACCGCCTGCCGACCGACCGCGACCCAAGCCCCATTCTTGGTTTGCAGGCCGACCCACGGGGTAATCATCCCGACCATTGCCAATATCAATGCGACAATGACCGCAAAATGTCCTAACTCTAATACCAATTCTATTCCCTCTAGCTTGTTGTGATGATACTACGAGTTATGGCATGGTAGCAAATAGTTTTCGGTCGAGGCTTCGGTACTGTATCGCTTCTGCGATATCGGAGGCGGTGATGGATTCCCGCTCGGCAAGGTCTGCTATCGTTCTGGAAATTTTTAGAATCCGATTATAGGCGCGGGCAGAGAATCCTAATCGTTCCATGGCAAGCTCTATGAGCTTGCGCGATGCCTCATCTAACTTGCAAAAGCGCCGCATCTGTTTTGGCCTTAATCCGGCATTACATAAAATTGCTTTCTCTTGCGCTTGCGCTTTCTCTTGCCCTTGCTCTTGATACCGCTTTTTTTGAATCTCACGCGCCGCCCTTACCCGTTCCCGAATCACATCAGACCCTTCCTCCTTCGACTCGGTGGTTAACTCCATAAAAGGGACAGCGGGCACTTCAATATGAATATCAATGCGGTCTAACAGGGGCCCAGAAATTTTAGAACGGTAGCGTTCTATGGAAATTTGAGAGCAAACACAATTCCGAGTGGGATCGGTAAAGTACCCGCAAGGACAGGGATTCATCGCGGCAATAAGCAAAAACCGCGCAGGATACGTCAACGAAGCCATGGCGCGGGCAATGGTCACCTGACCATCCTCCATTGGCTGTCGCAGAACCTCCAGAACATTTCTTCTGAACTCCGGGAGTTCATCCAAAAAGAGAACCCCGCTATGCGCAAGACTGACTTCGCCGGGGCGCGGGGTTGGCCCACCGCCAATTAACCCAGCATCTGAAATCGTATGATGTGGCGAACGATAGGGCCGCGTGGAAAGGAGAGACGTGTCACTAGGTAAGGTGCCATATATGCTATGTATCTTTGTAGCATCTAGCGCCTCTTCAAAACTCATCGCTGGCAAAATACCGGGAAATCGCTTTGCCAGCATGGTCTTTCCAGAACCGGGAGGGCCGACCATTAAGATATTATGGCCGCCCGCGGCGGCAATGGTCAGTGCCCGTTTTGCATGCGCCTGCCCTCTCACATCTGAAAAATCTTCTTCGATCATCGGCCTGTCAAAGAGCGATTCTAAACAGGCCTCAATTTGAGGGAGTTTCTGCTCGCCATTCAAGAAGGCCGCAAGTTGCGGCAGGGTCTCAACACCTAGCACCTCGATGCCAGAAACAACGGCCGCCTCTTTCGCATTTTTAAATGGAACAATCATCCCCTTCAAACCCATCTGTTTTGCTAAAATGGCCATGGGGAGCGCACCCCGCATTCCTTTAATGCGGCCATCTAGGGATAACTCGCCCGCAATCAAATAGCGTTGCAACAGATCCAACGCGACGGAACCATCCGCCGCCAAAATCCCTATTGCCATTGGAAGATCAAAATGAGCGCCCTCTTTTTTGAGATCGGCCGGGGCAAGATTGATTGTCATTTTTTTAGCGGGAAAAGAAAACCCGGTATTTTTGATCGCGGCGCGTAAACGATCCTTGCTCTCTTTTACGGAAAGATCCGGCAGACCCACAATCGAGAGGAAGGGCAATCCCTGTGAGGCAATATCAACCTCCACCTCAATGAGATGGGCCTCAATTCCCCATATTGCCGCACTAAAAACTTTAGAGAGCATTATTCTTTTCGTTCCGCACGGGTATACAATGGATTCCTTAAAAAAGAAATTCCCTTGCCGCGCGTCCGATTTACAAAGGCCGTTAGGAAGGGTTGTTCTTCAGCGATAAGATAAGTGGAAAACTGGAGTCCGTACGAATTTGCAGATTCTTTTCGCGAAGCTGTAACAATCTTCCCCAGAACAGATTCATCAAACGGTTTCCGCTGAAAAACACCTTGAAAAACAATGGACACGATCTCTCCTAGACTCATCTGGCGGTCAGAATGGAACATAACCCCACTTACACTAATATTTGCTATTGTCACTTCAACAAGACCCTCTCCAAGAATAAGATTTGCAGTGGCCGCTAAAGGAACACGAGGATGACTTCTTTTATCTTGCCCTCTCTTCATACATTCCTCCTAATGCTTGTTTAAGATAAGACGCTATATATGGTGTTTAATTTTTAAATTATACACAGGTAGTGACAATTTCAATAAAGCTTTACTCATTTCATTTATTTATCGAGAGACTCTTTTCGTATCCATCATAACACACTAATTTTATTTATTTTTCGATGGTTATTTATTAGGCAATTAGATTCTAGCATTGGATTTATAAGGGGAAAATGATCTCCGCCTAATAGTTTTAAACAGATTGTCCACAATTCGTGTTGAGAATTCTCAACCTCTATAAAAACTTCCACTGTCTTAACATCGCCGCAATAAAAATAATAATAATGCCGATAGCAAGTGTCCATTTTGCGTGTTGGTATTGAGACAATATCTGTGTCTTCTGATCGGCGAGGGTCGTGTTATTAAGGTTGGACCGAATAAAGCTAACAAAATGAATTGAAACCACCGTGGCCACCAGAAGAAATTTAAAGGCCAATGCGGTGACATACTCCGGTGGAATGGTTTCATGTCCAGCACGCCGAAACCCAAGATTGACGCCGCCTGTTACCAGTAGGATCAAAAGCAACGGGCTAATAATTTTCTGAAACCGATTTGAAATGGCAATTAGATACGTCGGAAGGGGGTTATCTTTTGTGATAAAGGGAGCGATGACAACGACCTGAAAGGCCGTTCCACCCATCCAAAAAATAATGGAGCACAGATGAACCCAATGGTTTAGCACCGCAAAAAAATTCATTCACTCCCTTGTTCGTGTTAATTAAGAGACCAGATCATAGAACAAAAACAGGGAGAAAATCAATTTTGTGAATTTTGATAAACACGCTTTGGGTGTCTTATGAATAAATTGTCATTCTGGATTCCCGACAGTAGCATTGCGGTGGGTATCCTGATAGGATAGAACACAGGAGGCCAGATCAATGAAGAACCAAAAACCGATCATTACTCGAAATCCTAATATCGTAAGTGGCGCAATTGTCTTCACGGGAACGCGCGTCCCTGTGCAAATCCTTATTGACTATCTTAAAGCAGGGGAAACACTTGATCGCTTCCTTGATGGATTTCCTACCGTGAAGCGTAAGCAGGCCGAAGCGTTCTTGGAAGAGGC
>CAYJXH010000156.1:0-3335 GCA_964373975.1 uncultured Nitrospirota bacterium
CCTTGGAATCCATTGTGATGATCATCGTAGCGTTATAGCGTTATAATGTCAATTCCACTTGATATTGACAGTTCAAGATGCTCTGTGGTCTGCTTCTTTTACATCTTAAAATCGATGCGCGGAAGCGGGCAGGATCAAGATGATATTAGACACTTGCAGGAGCTGATCAATGATCGTTGACCTTAGTGCTTATGCCATCACAAAGCGGTTAAAACAAACCAGCGCACTAAGACGGCTCTGCCTCTCGCTTGGAGGAAACCGACTAAAAGAGAAGCTACAAAAGGGGCTGAAACATAAGACTAAAGACGACGCCCCTTCCCCTTCAAAATAGGAAAGCTTCGTGATTTGACTATGGGGATGAGAGGATTGCGGCCAAAGTCTTTGCACTCATTTCCCACGTTGGCCAATGTCGTTTTACAGCATCCGATTGCTTTTCTTGCGATAGCCCATCAAGTATCCCCTGACGAATACCTTGTAACGTAGGTGTAATATAGATGGCATCCTCCCCGCCCGCCTCTCGCAATTCAGGGATATCAGAGGTAACGACCCTTGTTCCACATGCCCGCGCCTCCAACACGGGCATTCCAAACCCTTCGTACTTCGAGGGAAATACAAAAAGATCAGCGCCCGAATAAATAGAGGGCAGGTCTTCATCGGGCAGGTACCCTAACGCAACAATATCATTGTCACCTGTGTTGCCAATCAACGATGCCAGTCGTTCATCTTTCCATCCCCTGCCGCCGACTAAAACCAAGTTATGCAACGGAAGCAAACCACCTCTCTTTAAATCAAGAAACGCCTTGATGAGCAACTCAAGATTCTTTCTAGGCTCCCAGGTCGCTACGGCAAGGATATATGGCGTGAGAATGCTGTATTGATCTAAACAGCCCTTAATCTCGGCATTTGTTTTTGGTTTAAATTGAGAATGGACTGCCGGTAAAATAACAGCATCCGCTCGGAGTCCGTATTGTTGAAGAAGTCGTTCTGCGGTTCCATTTGAGATTGTGGTAATGGTATCGGCCCGCTTTGTGTCATATCCAAAAAAAAGTCTATATGTCCACCGGCGAAAGAAAGGCATACTCTCCGGGGCAATCTTATAGACTAGGTCGTAAACCGTGATGACGGTAAGCGTCTCCTTTGAGAGACTCGGTAGAAACGTGTTGCTCCCCCAGAATACGTCCAAGTTGTCCGCACGGCACAAAGAGCCGCAACGGAGCTTCAACCAAAGCACGGGTTTCATAACCTTCGCCAGCGGATGGGTATCGAACCGCAACTTCCACCGATGAGAAGAAATGGGTATTTCCACAGCAACATTGCTATAAATAAAAAACTCCGCCTCCGGGAGCAAGCGATCTAATTGTCTGCAAAGCTCATAAACATAACGACCAATCCCCGTTCGTGATCCTAGTAAGGCGCGACCATCTATTCCAATTCTCATATTCCTATACCATTTCAATTTCAGGGAAAGGGAAAATCATCTTTCCGACTCCTGAAAGATACTCCTTTTGATATTGACAGTTCAAGATGGTCTGTGGTCTGCTTCTTTTACATCTTAAAATCAATGCGCGGAAGCGGGCAGGATCAAGATGATATTAGAGGAGCTGATAAATGATCGTTGACCTTCGTTCTGATGCCATCACAAAGCGATTAAAACAAACAAGTTCAACTGAAAAACGTGTCTTGACAATGGGGTCCACCTTAAACCCCAAAATAAACATCTCAAGAGTCAACCCCATAAACCTATTTTTATGTTACAGGCCCTAGTGAGGACGAAGGTTTACGAACTGACCATAAAAAAAGGACTTATCCATTGGGTCTACCAATAGATTCGTGGAAGGAGTTTGTTCTTCAGAATGGATCCTTTCAATGAATTGTTTTGCATAGTCAGCCCATGTGGCAATCAAACGATTTGTGGCCTCATGGGATAACCGCTCCAACAGGCTGGGATCCGTCGTCATGCGGGTTAGCGCACGAACGATTTCCTCTTTTTCTCTTACATTCACAGTAAGGCATCCCCCCCCTTCTGCTACTTCCCACATGGCCCCGAAATTGGCACAGATGCAAGGCTTAGCGTACCACAGACTTTCAATAATAGGGAGTCCAAACCCCTCCTCAATAGAAGGAAAAACGGTAAACGCACAGGAACGATAGAGGACAGTCAATTCGTCATCTGGGATATGTGCCAAGAAACGGACTCGTGAATTACGCTTTATCGCAAGCCTCATTTCATGAGCAACATCTCGATGGAGATTGCCAACCAACGCAAGTTCCCAATCCTTATCGGGAGAATTGGCACAAAAATTCTCGAAGGCGTGAACCAGTACAAGCTGGTTTTTGCGCGGTTCAATTGATCCAACGGATAAGATTATTTTTTTTGTCCCCCCAAATGATACGGGGACGGTGACGCGTTGCCCCCATTGAGATTCGCCAGGAAGGGCAATTGTTGCCACATGGGGAATGGATGTTCGCATTACATTTTCATGGATACAGAAAAACGAAACAAGATCTCGCGCCGACCAATCGGAAATGGGGACCACTATATCTGCCAACAATAACTGTTGCATATAGGTTTCATGGAGTCGCGCTGTCGTGGAAAGCTCCAGTCTCCGAAGGGGGATCGCATCGTAAAAGACAAAAGCGGTCTTCAAGCCACAATTTTTGGCGGCCATGATAACCTCTAGCGTGACAGGACGAGGATGATAGGTCATGTGTGTTACTTCAGGAACAATTAACCAACAACCCTCCCCTATCAAGTGTTTCCCGACCGGAAAGAGTGGAGCCTGTGAGCGTGACAACGCCTGCGGGGAGGGGTAGTCCTCCAAATTTTCTTTCGGAAGAGAATAGCCGTGCCATTGGAAAAGAGCGGCACATTCCGCTTTGTTGAGCAGGACCAGTTGTTGATAATGCATGTCCCATTTAACAAACAAAACCCGTTCCCCTTGTGTAAGAAGTGCCCTTCCTAGACAACGCGTTACGCGTTGCACACCTGTGTTCGTCGGACAAAGAATTGTATGATCTACATAGTAGTATAAAATGCGATTGCCTGTTTGAGACGGAGAGACGGATTCTGGAGACAGTCTCATTGGGAGAACGTCTTGCTGTTTTATTGACAATGCAACAGGTTGGCGAATAGCATGGAAAAATGTACGGAGGCATCTGTCCAGCAGAGGGAAGCGGAAGAGCAAACGGGCGATTCGAGCCTTCTGTGTGGGCCGGGACCGTACATATGCAAAAGCAGAAAGTGGCAGTTGTCGTAAACCGTTGCAGAAAAAGCGACATAGCGCAGAAAACCAAGACACAATCATAGAAGGATAAATCCTAAAGGCCGTTTTAAT
>CAYJXH010000157.1:0-3287 GCA_964373975.1 uncultured Nitrospirota bacterium
TTTCTCAACAAGGCTAAGCCGAATTTCTAAAATGTCTAAATTGGCCTGATCCACCAAAACATCAACGGGATCGCCTAGTTGAAAGACCCTTTTTAACCGTTGCCCCACGAGCTTGTGATGAATTTCATCGTAGAGATAATAATCATCTTCCATGGTTTTGATATGCACCAATCCCTCTACGAAAAATGGCGTTAATTCAACAAAAAATCCGAACGAAGTCACGCCGGATATTCGTCCGCTGTAGGTGTGGCCTACTTTATCCTCCATGAATCGAATTTTTTTCCTTTTAATAACATCTCGTTCCGCGTCTACCGCATTCCTCTCTTTTTCGGACGTGTGCCGCGCTATCTCCGGCAAGGCCTGTTCCCACTGCTTTTTCTCGTGATGCGTCAGTGGCGCACGAAAGGTTTGTTTCAGTATCCGGTGAACGATCATGTCTGGGTATCGGCGCACGGGCGAGGTGAAGTGGGTATATTCGTCCGACGCTAGCCCGAAATGGCCTGTGTTTATTTCCGAATAGCGGGCCTGTTTCATGGATCGCAAAAGCGATTCATTGATGAGTTTTTCTTCCGGCTGTCCACGAAATTTTTCTAATATCTCCCCAAGAACCTTAGGCAATAGAGGCCCGTCTTTTGCGGTTGTTTTCTGCAGGGGAAAACCAAACGCGGCAACCAATGCGCCAAACGACTCTATTTTTTTGTCATCGGGCGCATCATGAACACGATAAAGGGAAGGAACGTTGCGTTGGGCAAGATGACTTGCAACGGTTTCGTTTGCCTTCAGCATAAACTCTTCAATGATTTGGTGCGCGATATTGCGTTCCGTTTTGAGAATATCCGTTACCTCTCCGGTTAGCGCAATAACAATCTGCGGTTCGGGGAGATCAAAATCAAGACTGCCACGCGACAATCGTTTTTTGCGCAACAGCATTGCCAGTGTCTTCATGGTTTCAAACGACGCGACCAAAGGGGCGTACTTCTTTAGAAGACCGAAAGTTTTCTTATTGAGCATTTCCGCCACAATCGTATAGGTCATGCGTTCATCACTGTGAATAACGCTTTCATAGAGTTGGTATGAAACTGAATTTCCCTCGGCATCAAATGCCATTTCTGCTGTGAGGGTTAAGCGATCCACTTGAGGATTGAGGCTTAAAATCCCGTTGGATAATTTGGGCGGGAACATTGGATAAACCGCGTCTGGAAAATAGACGGAAGTGGCACGCGCATAAGACGCACGATCCAATTCTGTCCCCTGCTGAATATAATGACTCACATCGGTGATATGCACAAAGAGTCGGTATCCGGTTTTCGTCTCTTCGATGGAGATAGCGTCATCAAAGTCGCGTGCTGTTTCGCCATCAATCGTAACGGTTTTAAGACCTCTTAAATCAATGCGTCCGTCACACATTTCTGCGCTAACATCGCTGGGAATGGCATCTGTTTCTTCATGCGCGATGTGAGAGAAGTTAGGTTCAAGTCCGTAGGATTCCGCAACGAGCAGGGTATCTACTTTGGGGTCATCTATCTTGCCTAAAATTTTTGTGATGGCGCCCTCGCCCGGACCCCATGCGGTGGGGTAGGTCACGAGGGTCGCAGAGACGACATCGCCTTTTTGGGCGGAAAGCGATTTATCTTTCGGAATAAGAATCGCCCCCGCCATCCGCTTATTCGATGGAATAATAAACCCAGTGTAAGGTTGTTGCTTATTGCGGTGACGATGAGAGGCTCTATCCGCAGGTTGGGGTTCGTGATAGACCCCGATCATTTGTTGATGGGCGCGGGCCAATACTTTAATAATGCGTCCTTCTTGGCGCTCCCCCGCAGGCGACGGTCGCCCCGCAGGCGACGGTCGCCCCGCAGACGACGTTCGTCCCGCAGACGACGTTCGTCCCGCAGGCGGCGGTTGGCTTTTTTTGATGGTCTCAATTTTTGCCATGACGCTGTCTCCATCCATGGCCTCTCCCATGTTGTGCTTGCGAATATAAATATCCGGCGCTCCCTTTGTATCCTGAATAACAAAGCCATACCCTTCTTTATGGCCTTTTAGTTTTCCGGTCACAGCGTGGGTATCGGGCTGAAGGTGATCTGATTTTTTTCTCAATGGCGCCTCCTATCTATTTTTAAAAAACTGTGACCAGATTGCATGATAAACCTTTCCCCCTAGAAGTCTTTTGGCGATATTTTTAAAGAAATACTCTGCCTCACAAAAAGCGATGTATAGCCGATGATGATTAAGAATAGCCGTAAAGCTTGCAAAGGGTGTGACTTTTGTAATTGTAAAACGATTCCATACGTTAAATGCCTTTTTCTTTTCGTGTAATGGAATCATGCCGGGAACAGAAGTGCATACGCCGCGATACCCGACCTCCTTCGCCATCTTTAGAACATCCGCCGAAAAAAAACCGCCGGGAATAGCGAGAAAGAGCACCGGCGGCCCAGCAAGATTTTTTTCAATGCCTGTTTTTGATCCATGCAATTCTAAATAAAGCGCATCGGGAGAAAGTTCGGAAAGATAGGGATGCGTTAAACTGTGCGATTGAATCATCATGCCATCTGCCTGCATCTTGGCCAGTTGATCCCAAGTAACGTAATCTTTCTGCCCAACACGACTAACAATGACAAAGAAAACAGCACGAAGCCCGTATTTTTTTAAGATGGGATATGCAAGACTGTAGTCGCTTTCATTGCCGTCATCAAAGGTAATTACAACACTTCTTTTCCCATGACTATTTTGAGGAGCGTCACACAAATCATCCAGTAATAAGGTTACTATCCCTTGTTGAGCAATGAACTGCATCTGCGCTTCAAAGATATCTTTATGGATGGCGTATTTCTCCTTATTTTTATTTTGATCAAATAAGGCGTGATAAATCAGAATGGGAATGTCCGGCGTCTTCATTGTATTTTTTCTGCGAAGCAGGCCTGATATAATTTTAAATATCTTTTGCACATGCTTTCTGATGAATAGGCGTTCTTGACGGTATCATATCCGGAAATGGCCAAAGCCTGCGCCTCATCTGGGTTTTCTAACAAGCGGCATATTGCCGTTTGTAATGCTTGGGGATTTGCACTTGGAATGAGCAATCCATTTTGACCCTGTTGTATCACCTTGGGTACCGCCCCCACGCGCGTAGCAATCACCGGCCGCTTTGCCGCCATGGCCTCTAGGAGTGCCATCGGAAGCCCTTCTTTAATGGAGCATAATACATAGATATCCATAATAGAAAGGTGTTGGGTGATATCTTCCTGGTAACCTGCAAACACAACATGGTCTAAAATCCCCAAGGC
>CAYJXH010000158.1:0-3271 GCA_964373975.1 uncultured Nitrospirota bacterium
TCATGAAACGATAGCAAAGCGAAGATCAGACTGTCAAATTGGTTTTGCGATAGCACTAATGCCGCTTGATGCGTATTCCTATCTGTGGTATTTTGTCCTTATGAGTACGATCCATGGAATTGAAATAGTAGAAGCTAATCATGTCCAATCCAAAACTTTCTGCCTTGATCCAAGACGAAATCATAAAACAGGGCGCAATCCCCTTTGTCCGCTTCATGGATTTATGCCTTTACCACCCTGAATTCGGCTACTATTCCTCCCCGCGTGAGAAAATCGGCCCGAAAGGGGATTATTACACCAGCCTTTCCGTCCACCCGATCTTTGCGAAGCTAGTTGCTAAACAGATTCTCCAAATGGCAATCGCCCTTCAATGTGGTACGGATAAAATCACCCTATTTGAATTTGGCGCAGGCGAGGGAACGCTGTGTGAAGGCATTTTAGATTTTCTGCAAAAATCAGCACCCGATATTTTTAGCAGAACGACTTATATTATTATTGAAAAAAGCCCTTCATTTCAGGCGCGTCAGAAAGAACGGCTCATTCCCATCTATCCCACAACTGTTTTGTGGATGGATCAGATGCCTCAAAACCAGACCGGTATTGTTCTTTCTAACGAATTTGTAGATGCCCTCCCCGTTCATCGAATCCAATTTTCAAATCAATCATTAAAAGAGGTTTATGTGAATTGGAACGATGACCGCTTTGTTGAACAATTAGACAAACCTTCCTCCCCTGCCCTAGTTTCCTATTTCGATAAAATTGCTATTCAATCAGAAGAGCCATTTGATTGTGAAATCAACCTCGCAGGTTTAGATTGGATGCGGGAGGTGGGACAGGCACTCAAGAAAGGGTTTGTCCTGACAATTGATTATGGCTATCCGGCCCATCAACTTTACACCCCTGCGCGAAAGAGAGGAACCCTGCTTTGCTATTACAAACATACCGTCTGTGAAAATCCTTATGATCATATTGGCGAGCAGGATATGACCAGTCATATTGATTTTACCTCATTGGCAAAGGTCGGAGAGGAGGCAGGCCTTTCGCTCACGGGGTTTACCGATCAAACCCATTTCTTAATGGGACTGGGCATTGCCCAAGAGATGCAAGTCGCCGCAGACAAAATGTCCGAGGGTGAGGAAGAACAAAAAAACTTCCTTGCAATGAAGGAGTTGATGGCCCCGAATAAAATGGGAAAGGTTTTTAAAATTATGATTCAGGGAAAAAACGTCCCTACTTCCGAGACATTGGACGGCCTAACTTTTCGCGCCTTTGCGAAAGACTGTCTCATGCGATACAATAATGAGTAGGGGTAGAAGATTTTCAACCCGTAAGCCGCATTAAGGAGGTGTTCTGGTGGATCAAAAGATTGAAAAAGGAAGACTTCTTGTCGCAATGCCAATGCTAAATGACCCCAATTTCTGGCAAGCGGTCGTGCTTCTTTGTACTTATGGGCCGGATGGCGCATTGGGTGTTGTCTTAAATCGTCCCACAGAGATTGCGGTTTCCGCGCTAATTCATGACTTTCCAAATCTTGCAGGAGGAGAACGCATTTATGAAGGTGGGCCTGTCGCAAAAAACGGAATGCTCATTCTTTGTCGGGGCGAAGAGGAAGACGGCAATAATATCATTGGCGATATCTCGCTTGCTAAAGACTTAGAATCTCTAAAAAGGTCGGAACGCCGTCTGCGGTCGGAACCCCAAAAAGAATTACTACAACTCGCAGGGGTCGTACCCCTTGATGTGGCAACCTCCTGTTCAGAAATTCGCTGTTATTTGGGTTACGCGGGGTGGACGGCGGGTCAACTAGAAGAAGAGGTAAAAACAGGCGCATGGAAAACGCTTAGGGCAGATTCAACGCTTATTTTTGACGCCGACTCCGCAATGCTATGGCCTCAAATGATGCGCCGCCTCGGCCCAGAATGCGCTTTTTACGCCACAATGCCATTAAACCCCAACATGAATTAGTCAGGGCAGACAATCTTCTGCCCCTACATTTTGCCTATCCTTTTGCTTATCCTTCCGAATAGGCCCCTATTTTTCTAAAGCGATTGTACCGCTCTTGTAATCGCTCTTCTAATGGGATTGTCATGAGAGAAGAAAGTTGTTTTCCGATAATTTCTGAAAGGGTTTCTGCCATCTTGCTAAAATCACGATGCGCACCGCCTATAGGCTCTGGAATAATCTCGTCAATAATGCCAAGCCGCAATAGTTCCGGGGCTGTCATCTTCAATGCCGACGCGGCCTCTTCCGCTTTCTTATCATCGTTCCAGAGAATAGCGGCACATCCCTCCGGAGAAATAACGGAATAAATACCGTATTGCAACATGAGAATCTTATCCGATACAGAAAGCGCTAACGCGCCGCCACTGCCGCCTTCTCCAATCACAATCGTGATAATAGGGCATTTGAGTTGTGACATGACAGCAAGATTTCTCGCAATCGCCTCCGACTGCCCCCGCTCTTCTGCACCCACACCAGGATAGGCCCCGGGGGTATCTATAAAGGTGATAATCGGCTTTTTAAATCGTTCCGCCATTTGCATCAGACGGAGGGCCTTCCGATACCCCTCTGGATGCGGCATTCCAAAGTTTCGGAGTACCTTGTCCCGGATGGTCTTTCCTTTCTGGTGCCCAATCACAACCACAGCCGTTCCTTTGAACCGGGCTAAACCCCCAATAATAGAGGCATCATCACCATAAAGACGGTCTCCATGCAATTCTGTAAAATCCTCAAAAATGGATTCCATATAGTTGCTCGTTGTCGGGCGGTCTGGGTGTCGCGCAATCTGGGTGATCTGCCAAGGGGTTAATTTCGAGAAGATTTCTTGCTGTAATAACGATCGCTTCTTCTCTAATTTAGCAATCTCTTCCAAACGATTTTTACGGTCGGACTCTTTGACATCGCTTCCTGTTCCTTTTTGCAAATGCGCTATCTTTTCAGCAAGCTCCAACAACGGCTTTTCAAAAGCAAGTGCATCTTTCATCTTAGTTCAGCCTTTCCAGATCCTACCAATATCTCAATTTTAGCCATCAGAAGCGAGGAGGCTAAAACAGTCTTCTTGGTATCAATCATAACAGAACGCTCTGGTAATTCTACACGAAGATAAACAGGAATGTCTCCCGGAAAACCACTCAATATTTCTTTTAGATTATTCATGATGGAAGGTGCCGTGTTGTCAGGAAGAGAAATGATTAAAGAAGATTTCGTTTTCTTCTGTTCTGCGGGGGCAACGTGCCCTGCGGAGGCAACGTGCCCTGCGAAGGCAACGTGC
>CAYJXH010000159.1:0-3236 GCA_964373975.1 uncultured Nitrospirota bacterium
AATCCCCGTAAGTCCGCCGGAGCTGCTTATGCGGAAAGGACAGGAGGGCTTCATTGGAGTATTATTCCGGGGACCGACACATTGCTTCAGCTTGCTTTGTCCCGGATCATCTTAGAGAATAGTTGGGAAGATAAAGAATTCATCGAACAATATGTGGCCAACCGGTACGAGATTGATTCCGGTTTCGGCCGCGGGACACGCAATACACCCTGGCAATGGCGTACAACATGGGGGAAATTTGGGGCCACCTTTAAAGAATACCGTGATTGGATTCTTACCTACGCGCCGGCTGAACTGGGGTTTGCTTCCCAAAGGACTGGGATTCCGGCAGAACAAATTGAACAAGCGGCAGAGATGATAGCCAAACCTGCTAATGGAAAACGCCCAAAGACAAGTTTTGCCTTAGAAAAGGGAAATTATTGGAGTAACAATTATCTCAATACAACCTCTTTTGCGACTTTAGGCCTACTCTGCGGAGCAGGCAATCGTCCAGGTCGTGTGATTGCCCGATTAGGTGGTCACCAAAGAGGATGGATTTCGGCGGCTGAATACCCTCGTATCCAATCACCCGAAAAATTTGCAGGGCGACGAAAGAAAGAAATTGATCTGGATCGTTGGGTTGAAGCAGGGAAATTACGATTTGCCTGGGTGATTGGAACCACGTGGACGGCCGCCATGGCGGCAAGTCAAGAACTGGCCAATACCTTTAGAAAGTTAACAAAAGAAAATCCCCATCAAATAGCCTCTTTAAATAGAGAAGACATCTTTGAGGCTCTCAAGGCTCGCGTTGATTCCGGCGGTATGGTGATTGCGCATCAGGATATCTATTTGCGCCAACCCATGGGGACGGAATTTGCTGATTTTGTTTTACCAGGAGCAGGGTGGGGGGAATCGGATTTTACTCGCTGTAACGGTGAGCGGAGATTAAGACTTTATTCTAAATTCTGCGATGCCCCGGGAGAGGCTAAACCAGATTGGTGGATTATTTCCCGGTTTGCCAAGAAGATGGGATTCGAAGGATATGATTGGGAAGATGCCAACCAGGTTTTTGAAGAGGCCGCACGATTTAGTCGGGGAGGTGTTCTCAATTACCATCCGTTAGTTGTCTATGCGAAAAAGATGGGGATACGCGCCCATGATCTCTTAAGAGAATTGGGAACACACGGGATTCAGACGCCGATTCGCTTTCGCACTCAACCCACGGAATCAAAGAAATATTTAGAGTACGCCGGGTACTATAAGTCTGACAAAGTTTCCGGGATGCTTGTTGGCACAAAAAGACTTCATGACCCAACACTGGATCCAGGCGTGCCCGAAAAGTCAACCGTTCATCTAAAATGGTTAACGCAGTTTAATACCCACTCGGGCAAAGCCATTCTTCATAAAAGTCCCTGGGAGATGTTCTCAGACTTTTATGAACGGATTACACCCAAAGGCGATGAACTCTGGGTCACCAGCGGCAGAATCAATGAGATATGGCAAAGTGCCTATGATGATATGAGACGTCCGTATATCCAAGAACGTTGGCCGGATAATTTTGTGGAAGTCCATCCCGATGATGCGGCGCCGCGGGGCATTGAAAGCGGAGATTTTGTTGAGATTGTCAATGACGATGTGCTTATTCAGACAGGAGGATTTATTGGCGTTGATGACGATGACTTAAGTTTTACAAAATTACAGGAGAAAGGATTAATACGCATTGGAAAGGGGAACATACAAGCGGTAGCGATGGTCACTGAAGCAGTAAGACCAGGGGTTGTTTTTTCAAACTTTCTTCATACTTATTCAACAGCAAATAGTCTAGTGCATCGCGTACCAGATCCCATAAGCAATCGTTATCGATTTAAGCTTGGCAAGGGACGTATGCGGAAAATCGGTGAATCACCCTATAAGAAATCCCTCCAGGAAATGAGTTTTAAGCCAAGAACAGTCATGCCGGAGATGAAATTGAGTTCACTTGAGCAAAAAGAGGACGAGTGGTGATAGCCATGAGATGTAAAGTATATAAGATCATTATTATTGGAATCTTTGTGGGTACAGGTGTTTCATTTTTGTCTGTAGTGAAGGCAGAAATTGTCAAAAAGAATAAACAAACAGTTCCTCTTTATTGGGAGGAGGCGGTTCCTTCGAGCAAAATGGAAGTCACAGAAGATCTTCTAAGGAGGGGAGAACAACTCTATCATGTCCAATGTTCTATTTGTCATGGGACAACAGGGCAAGGCAATGGCCCGGCTTCGTTATTTCTTGGAGTTAAACCGCGTGATTTTACTACGGAAGGATTCAAGTTGCGGACAACACCTTCTGGTTCTCTTCCAATAGATGATGATCTCTTTAGAACGGTGACGGTTGGTTTCCCAGCTTATGGCATGCCAGGATTTTATTATTTATCAGAAGAAGAGCGATGGGCGATTGTTCATTATATTAAAACATTTAATGAAGATTTTAAGGATGCAGAGCCGACGGAATTGGTTGATTTAGACAAAGAGCCGAAAGCAACCTCAAAGTTTATTGCCCAAGGTCATGAAATTTTTAAGCAAGCAGGATGTTATGTTTGCCATGGAGAAACGGGACGAGGCGATGGACCCTCCTCAGCCACACTTAAAGATAATCAAGGTCGCCCTATTCTTGCTTTAGATTTAACACGGGGAGGAATTTATTTTAAAGGTGGCGACCGTCCCCGGGATATGATGCGCGCTTTTACAACAGGTTTGAATGGAACTCCCATGCCCTCTTATATTGATGCTGGATTTACCAAGGAACAACTTTGGGCGTTGGCATATTTTCTTAAAAGTCTTTCAAGAGGTGATCATAAAGATCAGGAATAAAGATTTTAAAAATAAGGAAAGCAGAGTATGACTCATAAAGAAAACGAACCGGATGATCCGGTAGAGATGATTGGAATACAGCTACCTCATCAGACGGAGGAACAGTTAAGGGATATGGCCCTGTGTTTTGCCGAAGAATTTGCCCGTGAAGGCTGGAGCAGAGAAAAATTACTTAAGATGTTTCAAAGCCCTTTCTATCAGGGGCCCCATTTGGTTTGGAAGCAAAAGGGTGACGATTTTATCCTATCTGTTATTGATGAGGCCATGAAAATGTGGCACCCAACGAGAAAAAGATACGATAACAATCCGGAGGGGAACCAGGAGTTTGCAAAGTAACGAAGATTAGAAAGGAAGATTCTATGGTTTGGTATTTAAAAGTTATAAGTATGGTTGCAGTGGTTTTGGTATCTC
>CAYJXH010000160.1:0-3223 GCA_964373975.1 uncultured Nitrospirota bacterium
AAGCCGGGACCTAAGCGAAGAACATCGAATTAAGTATGGTGTCCCCGGAATTACCCTGTCCCCGGAATTACCCGGAATTATCACCCGGAATTATCGGAATTATGCTGTCCCCGGAATTGCGAAAGGTTTTATCCTAGACCCCGCTAACGACGATTATCTCTTGGAGCATTTTCGGGAAGAAGACATTTGTGCCGCCAGTTTTACCGCTTCTATGAGGGACCCAGAATCCGCAATGCCTTTTCCCGCAATGTCAAAGCCTGTGCCATGATCCACCGAGGTGCGAATAAAGGGCAGACCCACGGTGACATTGACGCCGTTGCCAAAGGCCAGAAGTTTAATCGGAATTAAGGCTTGATCGTGATAGAGCGCAACAACCGCGTCAAATTGCCCCTGCAGGAGTCTATAAAAAAGGGTGTCGGCGGGGTAAGGGCCGCTGACATTTATTCCTTCGGCCTGCGCCGACAAAACAGCCGGATGAATCTCTGTGATCTCTTCCTCTCCAAACAGGCCGCTTTCTCCCGCGTGCGGATTTAAAGCCGCCACCGCGATCTTTCCGTAAGGCAGGCCAAAATCGCTCTTGAGTGTTGTATGGGTCAGACGAATCTTTTCTAGGATCAATTCTTTGCGGGTCATTAAAATTGCTTCACGCAATGAAAGATGAATCGTCGAAAGCATGATCTTTAGTCCGCCGCCAACCATCATCATTCCAAAATTGGTGCAACGCGCAATATGTGCCAGAAATTCCGTATGCCCCGGATGCGAAAAGCCGATTTTCTTTAAAGCCTCTTTATTGATCGGGGCAGTTGTAATGGCATCAACTTCTTTTGCCAAGGCCAATCGCGCGGCCTCTTCAATTGCCCGCATCGAAGCCTTCGACCCCTCCTCATGCGGAACCCCGTATACGATTGGCGGAAGCTTTCCCGTTGTCATTTCCAGCACCTCTAATTTACCCGGCAGGAATTGGCATTGGGAAATTGTGTTCGGTGTCTTTATCGCTAATTCAGAAGCAAATAAAGAAGCGGCATCGGCCATCCATTGAGACGCCCCAATGACAACAGGACGGCATACGGCATAAAGTTCTCCCGTCGCAAAGGCCTTCACAATAACCTCTGGGCCAATTCCAGCGGGTTCCCCCATTGTAATCGCAATAATTGGTTTCATATCAGTGATGCTCCATTATTTTTGAGGATTGTGCCATAATTGACACACTATTTCAAACAATGCCAAAATAGCCTGCCGATGATTGATATTGCATTGCTTCAACCTATTTTAAATTCCATAGTCGGTACTTCCGTAAAGGATGCGGCGGTACTTAGGCTGCCGGGAGACGCCTCTAATCGCACCTACTATCGCGTTTCGTGGAAAGGCGATACACTGCCTGTTAGCGCGATCCTCATGGTGCTTTCCGAACCCGAGTCGTTTAAGGCATCGGAAGAGGCGGTGTCAGGCGTGGCTTCTCCGATTACGGAACTTCCCTTTATCAACATTCATCGCCATCTTCAGTCTTGTCATATCCCCGTTCCGAAGATTTTTCACTATGCACAGGAAAAGGGATGGATTCTTTTAGAGGATCTCGGAGACATCCTGTTGTCAGATGTGGTGGAAAAACAACCCTTGGACGGAACGCAGGTCTTTTCCATTTATCAAAAAGCAATTGATACACTCATTCACATACAACAATTTGCAACACCCACATCTCTCATCCCGACCCTTGCCCATTCCCGTTCTTTTGATCAACCTCTTTTTGTATGGGAGTTCGACCATTTCATTGAATATGGCATTGAGAAAAGAGGGGAGGGAATTTTGATTTCCCAAAAAGACAGGAATCTCATTCGGGCTGTCTTTTCAGATATCGCCCTGCGATTAGCGACATTGCCTCAAGTCTTTACACACCGGGATTATCACAGTCGGAATCTGATGGTTCAATCTGATGCCATTTGCGTGATAGACTTTCAGGACGCGTTGATGGGGCCTAGAGAATACGATCTGGCTTCTTTGCTTCGAGATTCTTATATTGATCTTCCAGAACAAATCATTGATCGTCTTATTTTATATTATATCGAACGGTGGGAAGATGAAACAGGAGAGACGATTCAGAAAGAAACCTTCAGAGAGTTTTTTGATTTAATCAGTATTCAAAGAAACCTCAAGGCGGCTGGGCGGTTTGTTTATATTGACCAAGTTAAAAAAAATCCAAAATTTCTCCCTTATGTCCCTAAGACATTGGCCAAGGTAAAACGAAATCTTGAGAAGCACAAACGCTTAAAACCTCTGCTGGCGCTTTTATCAAAATATGTGCAGGAGTTACAATGAAGGCCATGATTTTAGCGGCCGGCTTAGGAACAAGGCTAAGGCCTCTAACCGATAAACTTCCAAAGCCGCTTCTCCCCGTGGGAGGCCAGCCCTTAATCCATTACCATTTAGCGCTCTTAAAAAAATACGGCATTACCGATATTGTGATTAACACGCATTATTACGGGGACAAACTCATGTTAGCTTTAGGAGATGGCACCCATTTTGGCGTTCATCTTGCTTACGCCAATGAACCGACCATTTTAGGCACCGGAGGCGGCATTAAGAATTTGCAGACGGTGTTAGGGGGCGAGGCATTCCTTGTCATCAATGCTGATATTCTAGTGGATATTAACTTGGATATGCTTTTTGCCTTTCATCAAAAAAAAGGGGGGGCCGCGACACTCGCGCTCCGAGACGATTCTAATCTAATGCAATATGGAATCATTGAGACGGACAAAGACGATCGCATACGAAACATCTTGTCTAAAGTGCCGTACACCGGAGAGCTTTTGCGAAAGAGGATGTTCACGGGGGTTCATATTCTTGAGCCTGCGGTTTTTGATTATATTCCGCCGATGATTTTTTATTCCATTACGGACAGTTATATTGAGATGCTCAAAAAAGAGGAATGTTTGTTTGGATATTTCATGGAGGACGGAACGCCGTCTGCGGGATACTGGACAGATATTGGCGTACAGAAAAGGTATCAAGAGGTCAACCAAGAAATGAAGGATGGAAAAATAAAGTTGCATTACATGCCGTAAGTCTATTATCCTTCATGAAACTAACAAAAGGAGAAAAAAATGCACGGACACGATTGTTGCGAAAAAGATCACACAGAAAAAGCAGTTGAAAACGACCCAAACGCGAAAGCCTTATTGCAGGGGGCTTTTGATAAGACCTCTCGTTGGGGAGAAACCTTTCCGGG
>CAYJXH010000161.1:0-3150 GCA_964373975.1 uncultured Nitrospirota bacterium
AGAAATACGGCATTCGTGATTATCGCGGAAGCGGCCGGGCCTCTGCGCGCGAGACCGTTGCGCGTGTTGCAGGAGGCGCAATCGCCCGAAAACTGCTTGCCCAAGTTGGCGTCGAAATTGTTGGATATGTCACGCAGATTGGGAATGTTGTGGCGCAAAAGGCCGATTACGCCCAGATTGCTCAAAACCCATTCTTTTGCGCAGATGCCGATGTCGTCCCGGAAATGGAACGCGTGGTACGACAGGTTTTATCCGAGAAAGATTCTATTGGTGCCAAAATCGAGGTTGTCGCAAAAGGGGTTCCCGTCGGATTAGGAGAGCCGGTATTTGATAAATTGGATGCGGTCTTGGCCTCTGCGATGATGTCTATCAATGCCGTTAAAGCGGTTGAGATTGGCGCGGGTTTTGAGGTGGCCAGTATGCGAGGCTCGCAAAATTCCGACCCCATTACGCCGACAGGATTTTTATCGAATCATGCTGGAGGGATTTTAGGGGGGATTTCCAATGGAGACGAAGTCGTTGTTCGGATAGCCGTTAAGCCCACCTCGTCATTTGCCATTCCGCAGGACACCATTGACATTCATGGCAATCCCGCGAAAATTTCTACCAAAGGACGGCACGACCCCTGTGTGGGAATCCGTGCCGTCCCCATTGCCGAGGCCATGATGGCACTGGTGTTGGCCGATTTCTTCCTTCGCAATAAACTTGCGCGGGTCACTTCTTTTTAATCCTTGCAATGATGCGTATCGCGGTGATACCGTGGCACGCCTAATATTGAGATATGAGAACCCATTCATCTAACAAACCCAAGACGCTTGTTCCAAAAGGTGTTGCGGCTTTTCTTCCCGAAGGGGTGGTGGTCAGGCGGAAGATCGAACGCGCGATCTTTTCTGTTTTCTTTCGTGCGGGTTATGAGGAAGTCATTACCCCCCTGTTTGAGTATATTGACATTTTCTCCCAAACGGTCGGCGATGCCCTTCTTGATCGTTCTTATAAGTTTGTGGATCGCGCCACTGGGCGTATCATGGTGGTTCGCCCGGATGTCACCCCGCAGATTGCGCGGATGGCGGCAACATGGCTTTCTAATCGAAAACGGCCGCTAAGGCTTTGTTATTCTGCCACGTTATTTCGGCATACAGAAGAGTACGCAGGGCAAGAACGGGAACTGCTTCAGATGGGCGCGGAACATATCGGTGAGGGAGACGCGCAAACGGATGCCGACATGATTCTTCTTGCGATTGAAACCTTAAACAAGCTAAAGATTAAAGCGAAAATTGTGCTGGGACAAACAGCGTTCATACGCGGAATACTCAAACCGTTTGAATCAGACCCGATTCTCTTTCGAAAGATATTAAGCGCGGTGGCTCGAAAAGAGATATTGCACTTATCGTCCCTTTTAGAACAGTCTCCTGTATCACGCGGCTTTAAAAAGCAAGTCTTGGCGCTCCCGGGCCTTTTGGGCGGAGAAGAGGTGCTGAAAGCGGCGGGAGCGTTAGCACAAAATTCTTTGTGTGTTGCGGGCTTAAAACGGCTTTGCGATGTGGTGCATATTTTGACGCAAAAAGGGCTTAGAGACTGCCTGCTGATTGATCTTTCTGAAGTGAGGGGATTTGATTATTATACGGGCATTGTCTTTGAGATTTTTGCAGACGGAGCCAACACCGAGTTAGGCGGCGGCGGAAGATACGATCATCTCGCGGAAAAATTCGGGGACCCCTGCCCGTCCATTGGATTTGCCCTGAACATAGAACCTATCCAGCGTATCAAAGAAAAATCCTTATGACCGCCTCCATTCAAAAACTGCCTCCGCAGAATATTGAGGCCGAGCAGGCCGTATTGGCTGGCATTTTGCTAGATAACGCGGCGATCAATCGGGTGCTAGAAGTCATGCAACCCGACGACTTCTATAAAGAAGTCCATCGCAAGATATTTCTAGGAATGCTGTATCTTTCCGAGACCAATGAAGGCATTGATTTAATCTCTTTGCCCGAATGTCTTTCTAAGAAGGGGTTTTTAGAGGCGATTGGCGGGGTTTCTTATCTCACCGATATTATGAATAGCGTGGCCACGGCGGCCAATATCCATTATCATGCCAAGATTGTACACGAAAAAGCCCTCCTGCGTCAGCTCATCCACACGGCAACCGATATTGTGACACAGGGGTTTGAAGACCGTGAAGGGGCCGGGGTTGCCAACCTTTTAGACTACGCCGAGAAATCAATTTTTGGAATCTCCGAGGCGCGCATTCGGGCCACGTTTGTTCCCATGAAGGAGTTGGTCAAGAAAAGTTTTGAGGTCATTGAGAAAGGCGCGGACCAAGACATCACCGGCCTTCCAACAGGCTTTAAAGATTTGGATAAAATGACGTCGGGCATGCACCCGTCGGATCTCATTATTGTTGCCGGACGGCCTTCGATGGGGAAAACCTCGTTTGCGTTAGGGATTGCCCAACATGTGGCCATTCGTCATCGCAGTACGGTGGGGATATTTAGTTTGGAAATGGCGAAGGAGCAGTTGGGCATACGAATGCTCTGTTCCGAGGCGCGTGTCAACGCGCAAAAGATTCGATCGGGACGACATGGCGGAAGACTAGGAACCGAAGATTGGAAACAGCTTATTCACGCCGCAGGAAAACTTTCCGAGGCCCCTATTTTTATAGACGATACCAGCTCCTTAACGATTCTGGAAATGCGCGCAAAGGCAAGAAGGCTTAAGGCGGAGCATAATTTAAGTCTGCTCATCGTAGATTATTTACAATTGGTTGCAGGGGAGCCTTTTGGGGGGGAGCGGAACCGTCAGCAGGAGATATCCGATATTTCTCGTTCTTTAAAGGGGTTGGCAAAAGAGCTTTCCATTCCGATTATCGCGCTCTCCCAGCTTTCGCGTGCGGTGGAGACGCGGCCAGAGAAGAAGAAACGTCCGATATTGGCAGACTTGCGAGAATCGGGTGCGATTGAGCAGGATGCTGATTTGGTGATGTTTATTTATCGTGAAGAGGTCTATGATCCGTGCAAGTGTCCTCGTGAAGGGGAGTGCATCTGTGGAAAAAGAAAAGGAACGGCGGAGATCATCATCGGCAAACAAAGAAACGGCCCCATCGGAGATGTCCTCATGGCCTTTATAGACGGCTATACCCGCTTTGAAGACCTC
>CAYJXH010000162.1:0-1082 GCA_964373975.1 uncultured Nitrospirota bacterium
TCGGCTTGCTGATAATTCTCTAAAATCGCAACGACCGTTCTCCCAACGGCCAATGCAGAGCCGTTGAGCGTGTGAAGTATCTCGGTCTTTCCCGCTTTGGTGCGATAGCGGATATCGGCACGCCGCGCCTGAAAGGCCTCAAAATTACTGCACGATGAAACCTCACGGTATTTATTCTGACCGGGTAACCAGACTTCAATATCATACGTCTTTGCCGACGAAAAACCAAGATCGCCCGTGCAAAGCGCCATCACACGATAATGCAGGTTTAACCTTTTTAAAACCTCCTCGGCATCAGATAATAGTTGTTCTAAAAGGGTGTAGGAATTTTCTGGGGTTGAAAAAATCACCAGTTCCACCTTGTTAAACTGGTGTTGTCTGATTAAGCCGCGCGTGTCTTTTCCGTACGATCCAGCCTCCCTGCGAAAACAGGGCGTGTAAGCGGTATAACAAAGTGGCAACTGTTCTTCTGATAAAATTTCAGTCCGATGAATGTTGGTGAGCGGGACCTCGGCCGTTGGAATTAAAAAGGCGTCTTCTCCCTCCAAGTGAAAAAGATCGTCTTCAAATTTAGGAAGCTGACCTGTCGCCGTGAGACTCTCTCTATTGACGATAAAGGGCGGTAAAATCTCTTTGTATCGGTGCTGATGTAGGTCGAGCATGAAGTTGATCAATGCCCGTTCCAGCCGCGCGCCTAGCCCCTGATACAGGACGAACCGCGCCCCCGACATCTTGGCGGCCCGTTCAAAATTCAGAATTCCCAACCGCTCGCCAATTTCGCAGTGCTCTTTCGCGGGGAATTCAAAGCGTGGACGATTCCCCCATTGCCGGATTTCCACATTCTCATTTTCATCTTTTCCAATAGGCACAGAGGCGTGCGGAAGATTGGGCAGGGTTAAGAGAAAAGAGCGGTTCTCCTCCTCGGCTTTTTTTAGTTCCGTATTCATTGCGGAAGCCTCAAGCGCCACGGCCTTCATTTCCTCAAGCACGGCGGCGGTTGGGGGTTGACCCTTTGAAGCCTTGGATACGGCGTTCTTCCTCGCTTGCAATGCCTCGAACTTGCTTTTTAGCTCGCGTTGAAG
>CAYJXH010000162.1:1182-3111 GCA_964373975.1 uncultured Nitrospirota bacterium
GCGCTTTTTACAAAGTCTAAATTTTCTCTTAGCAGTTTGATATCAATCATAGACGCACACTCCTACCACGCTAATACGATTGGACAGTGATCAGAACCTTCATGGTTCGATAGAATATCCGTCTGGATGGTTTTAGTTTTAAGATTAGGGGTGATAAAAAAGTAATCAATTCGCCAGCCGACATTTCGGGCGCGCGCACCTGTTTTCATATCCCAATAGGTATACGCATTAACAACGTCCGGATTGCATTCACGAAAGATATCAATGTACCCGTGGCTTATAACACGATCAATCCAAGCGCGTTCTATCGGAAGAAAGCCCGTATTGTTCTCATTTTCTTTTGGCCGCGCAAGATCAATGGCTTGATGCGCGGTATTCACATCGCCGCAAAAAACAATCTTCTTGCCTTTCTTCCGTAATTTTTCAATAAACAATAAAAATGCCTCATAAAAATCGAGTTTATATTGTAATCGCACAGGGCCAGCCCCGCCATTGGGGAAATAGGCTGTTATAATAACGGTATCCTCTATATAAAGGCTTAGCATGCGGCCCTCATCATCAAAACGCGGGATATTCATGCCGTATTCTATTTTATCAGGCTCTATCTTTGTGTATATTGCAACACCGCTGTAACCTTTTTTGGTCTTTGCGGAATTAAAAAATGCGGTGTAATGGGGAAGGGCGCGGGCTTGTTCTGGTATTTGTATTTCTTCTGCTTTTATTTCTTGCAAACACACAACATCAGGGTTGCATTGAAATAAAGGAAGGAACTGTTCCTTTTTATGGACTGCCCTAAGACCATTCACATTCCACGATATAATTTTCATACGGTGTAATTAACCTCTTATAGGGTATAATGTCAACTTCCTGTGTTACAATAACTCCTTACAAAAAAGGAGAGAGATGATGCTGACTGATCTTTTACCCATTTTCCAAACCGTTCTTCGCGAGCTTGCCCAACTTCGGGGCCATCTTTGACCCGACGAGCCTTAAAGCCCAAATAGAAAAACAAAGTCAAGTGTCTTCCGATCCCCATTTTGACTGGAAGGATCAGTCTGCCCGAAAACGACTGGCTCAAAATAGCCTCGTTGAAAAAAAACTAAAACGCTTTTTAGATATTGAGCAGAAAGCCGAAGAGACCGGAATACTTCTGGAACTGCTCAAACAAGAGGCTGATCCATCTGCTGAAAAAGAGGTCAAAGAAAATCTAACCGTATTGCAGAAAGAGATTGAGCGTTTCACAATCGAGATTCTTCTTTCTGGCCCCAAGGATTTTAATAACGCCATCTTAACATTACACCCCGGCGCAGGCGGCACCGAGTCTGCCGATTGGGCGGCCATGCTGACCCGGATGTATGTTCGATGGGCCGAAACGCGCGGTTATAAAGTGGAAACGCTCGACCTGCAACCGGGGGACGAAGCGGGGATTAAGAGTGTAACGCTGGGCATAGAAGGGGCTTATGCCTACGGCTATTTACGGTCTGAATGCGGGGTGCATCGGCTGGTACGCATCTCGCCGTTTGACGCCAATAAACGCAGGCATACCTCTTTTGCCGCAGTGTTCCTCTCCCCGGAAATCGAAGACGAAACGGAAGTAATCATTGACGACAAAGACCTTCGCATTGACACCTATCGCGCGAGTTCTGCAGGGGGCCAGAACGTGAATAAAACCTCGTCGGCCGTGCGTATTACGCATCTTCCCACGCGCACCGTGGTTCAGTGCCAAAATGAACGATCGCAACTTCAGAATAAAGCAACGGCAATGAAAGTGCTTCGATCCCGCCTCTATGAACTAGAACAAGCAGAAAGAGATGCCGCGCTTTCTAAACTAACCGGGGCTGGGGATAAAAAGGAAATTGCATGGGGCCATCAAATACGATCTTACGTCATGCAACCCTATCAGATGGTCAAAGACCACAGAACAGGCGC
>CAYJXH010000163.1:0-3099 GCA_964373975.1 uncultured Nitrospirota bacterium
TAAAACCCATCATAATGTCGGAGGACTGCCTGCCCGGATGCGTCTTGCGTTGATCGAACCTCTGCGGCTACTTTTTAAAGATGAAGTCCGAAAATTGGGCGCGGAGCTTGGGATTCCAGAGACAATGCTTTCTCGGCACCCTTTTCCTGGTCCCGGGCTTGCCATTCGCATTCTTGGAGAGGTGACAGAGGCGCGGCTTGCTAGGCTTAGGCTTGCGGACGCGATTGTTGAAGAGGAGATACGCGCGGCGAATTTATACCGCACCCTTTGGCAGGCGTTCGCGGTCTATCTGCCTCTGCGAACGGTTGGCGTCATGGGGGATGAGCGTACTTATGACGATGCGATTGCCCTTCGGGCTGTGACAAGTTCAGATGGCATGACGGCCGATTGGGCCAGAATTCCTTATGATATATTGCAAATTATTTCAACACGGATTACCAATGAGGTGAAAGGGATTAACAAAGTGGTGTATGATGTCTCGTCAAAGCCGCCAAGTACAATTGAATGGGAGTAAACGTATATGCCGTACAAATTTCGAACCAGCAAAAAAAAACAAGCCATCATTCCGATACAAGAGATCAAAGGCCGACTCGACCTATTGAAAGAGCGGTTTGCAGACCGTCCTCTATTGACGGCTGGGGTCATTACCATTCTTGCAGTTCTTCTTATTTCTATTCCAGCCTATCGAATGTTTATGCGTCAATCGGAAGATCGCGCATGGGCGTTGGAAATAGAGGCATCGCGCCTTTTTCATGAAAAACCGGCCGCCGCGAAAGAAGCGGATAAAAAAGATGCAACAAAGGGTCAAACCCCGATGGAAAGACTCACCAAAGCGTCCATTCTTTACGATGATATTTTAAATCGCTATCCAGCAAGCACGGCCGCTGTGATTGCGCAATTTGAAGGGGGCAATGTTTATTTTGAACTTGAAAAATATGATCTGGCTGAAAAGCGGTATCTCGCATTTCTCAAAAAAGAGACCGCTCGAAAAGACCTACTCCCCTTAGTGCATCTTAGGCTTGCCTATCTTTATCAAAAACAGAAGAAAGATGCGTTGGCATTAGATCATTTTCGGACCGCTTACGAATGGGAAGGCGGTTTCAATAGGGATCAAGCCGGTTACGAAAGAGGCTCCTTGTTAGAAAGAATCGGAAAGAAAGACGAGGCGATTGAGATCTACAAGAAAGTCTCTGAAGCATTCAAGGACTCTCCATGGGGAACAGAGGCAAAGACAAGGTTGGCCATGCTTACGACTTCTGCCGCGACGTCAACATCTTTAGGGGGCCTTATGTCTGCGGTGCCTACATCCATGCCGCCTGCCCTAGCCAGTATGCCGGCACCTGTTCCAGCAAAAATGAGTTCGCCAACCGCAGTGAAGGCTCCTGCCCCGGTCGCAGTGCGCGTTCCCACCGCAGTTAGCGTTCCCACGATAACCGTTCCTGTTGATTCTGCTCCTGTCGTGCCGAAAGAAGTAACCCCGAAACCTATTGTCGTTGAGACGCCGACTGTGCCTCCTGTTCCGACTGTCGCACCCGTAAGCCCTATTCCACTACAAATAACCCCGGAGCAACTGCGCATGTTGCGTGAAAAAGGGAGCCTAACCGTTCCGCTCCCCCCCCAACCAGAAGCGGGATCAGCCCCTGTTCCTGAAAAGACTCCGGAGCCTGCCGCACCATAACCACATAGACATCAAACAAAGCCCTTCGACCTGTTCAGGGCGAACGGTTGTTGGATAGGTTTGGCAGGGGCAGGAAATCTTCTGTTAGCATTACCCACGAGGAATAAGAAGTGATTGTCCCGCGCGGATGACACTCTTTTTGTTGAGGCGATTTGCCTTCAATATCTTGGTCTGTGAAATGTTATATTTTTCTGAAATTAAGGCGACAGTTTCCCCTTTTTTTATCCGATGCTTTACAGAATCTTTCACGGATGAAGGAGAGAACGTTTGTTTTTTAATGGAATTTTTTACGCGTTTAGAAGCGGAACGCCTAACCTTCTCTTCGGCATATTTTGGTATTTCAGAATATTTTGCTAAAAAGGCCGCTTTTTTTCCTAAGGGAAGTTTCAGAAGATAGCCGGGATAGTTTGGCGGGGTCGCGCCTCGCCTTAATTCTGGGTTATAGGCCTTAATCTCCGCTAAAGAGACATTAGTAATACGAGAGATGGCGAGCAGAGATGTTTGTCTTGGAACGAGCACCTCGTCGTAGCGCATGGGCGTTTCATACGCAACGGAAAACCCGTATGCCTCTGGATCTTTCGCAATCATTGTCGCGGCCATAAACTTAGGCACATAGTCGCGCGTCTCTTTGGGCATTCTGCCCATTGCCTTTAATTCCCAATAATCAGTGGCTCCGGTTGTGGCAAGTGCCCTTCCGATTCTTCCCTCTCCTGCGTTGTAGGACGCCATTGACAGCGGCCAAGAATCGAACATGGCGTATAAATCTTTAAAATATTCCATGGCCGCCTTGGTTGATTTTACAGCATCGTACCGTTCATCTATCCATTTATCCACACGCAATCCATACTGTTTTGCGGTTGCCTTCATAAATTGCCAAAGCCCAGTAGCCTTCGCACGCGACACGGCCATTGGATTAAAACCGCTTTCAATTAAAGGGAGGTAGGCAATATCCTCATGCACATCTGATTCTTTCATTATTTTTCGCACGATGGGAAGATAGCGTCCTGATCGGGAAAGATATTTTTCGAAGCGTTCTTTAAATGCTGTTTGGAAAAAGGCAATTTCCTGATCAATAAATGCGGACTGTGTGACATTCATTCCATCAAGCGTATGTATCGCACGAATAGATGCCTGTGGAGGAAGCTCGCTTTGTAGCGCAAAGGACAGGGGAACCTGAAGTTCTGGCAAACTTTTTAGAAGCGGATTAGATTCGGGAGTTCTTATGGTAAGCGCGCAACAATCTAATGGAATGGCCGCAAAAATATGGGCTGGCGCAAAAAGAAAGATTAGACCTAAAAGAACTTTTTTCAAAAGAAATCTCCGCGAGTTACAAACGAGGGAATTTAGTTCACTGTTAAATTTTAGATAAATAAGATCACACTCTTTGATTCTAATGCTTTTAGCTGAAACTGTCAAGCGCA
>CAYJXH010000164.1:0-3098 GCA_964373975.1 uncultured Nitrospirota bacterium
AATCGTGTACTTTGCCATAGCTTAATCTCCTTGTTTGTTATTGAAAATAAAAAAAACCAACCCATCCCTTCGAGTTGGCTTAAAGCCTAACCAATCCACTTGCAGGGGCACCGCGTGCCCTCTCCGCAGATTCTTCAGGCGATCTTCCATATAGAGGCCATTAGAACCCACTAGGATATCTCTCGTCAAGTAAGCGCAAAAAATTTTCTGCCCTTATATTAAGGACGACGACATGGTAAAGATAATGACGCGCTCCCCTGTCTTCGTGCTAATATCGGTGTGGAGACTAACGACTTTACAAGAGGTGATTTCTTCAATGAGGGTGGTGAGCAGTCCTCTTCCTTGCTCTAGCAAGTTAGAACGCATCTTCTTGATGAGGTCGGTTCCTTTATCATTTTTAGCAAGCTGTTGCTCGGCTTGCGTCAGTACCCCCTTCAAACGAATCAAAACCATATCGTCAATGAGATAGGTTCTACATTCAAGAGGGCCTCGTCCGAGATATTCTTTTTCAAACTGGATCAAGCCGTTGCTGATCTCGGCCTCAACTTGTCCTTTGGTTTTCCCCTGTTGCGATTTTAGCATAGGCGGCATTCTATCACGAATGAACTTGATCTGAAAAGAGCATTCGTATACGATAAGCCCTATTATGGACTTAAAGGGGAAGGCGGTTTTAATCACGGGTGCTGGCAAGCGGATGGGTGCGGCGCTGGCACTGGCAATTTCCGCAAAGGGCGCCAAAATCGGCATCCATTACAACCATTCTAAAAAAGAGGCCGAGACGGTTGCAAAGGCCATTGAGAAGAATGGGGGGGCTTTCTTCCTCACACAGGGAGACCTTTCAGACGCGACGGACTGCGGACGCATCGTAGCGGAAACCGCGCAGGCATTGGGCAGGCTGGATGTCTTAATCAATAACGCGGCGGTCTTTTTCAAGACACCCTTACTTGAAACGACTGAAAAAGACTGGGATCAAACATTAGATACGAATTTAAAGGGGGCATTTTTTTGCGCGCAGGCCGCGGCATTGATCATGCAAAAGAACGGCGGAAAGATTATCAATATCGCCGATTGGGCATCCGACCGACCGTATAAAAACTATCTCCCTTACTGTATCTCCAAGGCCGGTATCATTGCGCTGACAAAGGGATTGGCCCGCACCTTGGCCCCGAACATTACCGTCAATGCCATTTCGCCCGGCTCGGTATTGCTTCCAGAAGATTTTGATGAGGCGGAAAAAAGTATCTTGATCAACAAGACACCGTTGAAACGGATCGGCTCGAAAGAGGATATTATCAATGCAGTTCTTTTCTTGTTAGAAGGAACCGACTTTATGACGGGCAGTACCATTGTTGTTGACGGGGGACGTTTCATAGGTTAATCACGCCCCCTAAAGAAAGGAAATGATGTATAAAGTAACGAGAGAGATTCATTTTTGCTACGGACATCGGCTTTTAAACTATGAGGGTAAGTGCCGCAATCTTCATGGCCACAACGGAAAAGTTGAAATAGACCTTTTCTCGGAAGCACTTGATTCGCTAGGAATGGTGCGTGATTTTGGAGATATTAAGAAAATCGTTCAGACATGGATTGACGAAGAGCTCGATCATAAAATGATCCTGTGCCGCCGCGATCTGATCATACCGTCGCTCGACCAATTCAAACAGCCTTACTATTTGATAGACGAGAATCCCACGGCAGAAGCCATTGCAAAATTAATTTACGATTACGCGGTTTCCCGTGATCTACCCGTGCGCGAGGTTAGGCTTTGGGAAACCCCCAATTCATGCGCTTCCTATGGAGCGTAGTAGGGAAGAGATTCCGCGCATCTATCAGTGGCCAACTTCGTAACAGCGGGATCAATCAAATGACTTTATTTAAAACCAGTCTGCTTAACAGCATTTCCGTTGCAGTGCGCGTGGCGAGTGCGCTCGTGCTCAATAAGGTATTGGCGGTTTATGTAGGCCCTGTTGGTTATGCCATTATTGGGCAATTCCAAAATGCGGTTTCCATTGTGGTGGACATTTCTGGCGGTGTGCTAGCGACAGGCGTGACCAAGTTAACTGCCCAGCATTTTGATGATGAAGTGCGGCAACATACAGTTTGGCAAACGGCCATCCGTTTTTCTCTCGGCGCATCGCTAATCGCGGGTATTAGCCTGCTGTTTATGGGAGATTGGTTGTCAGCGTGGCTTCTGCATCGGGCAGACCTATCCAGTGTATTTGTCTGGTTAGCGCTCATGTTGCCCGCCTTGACTTGCAACAATCTGTTACTGGCCATTCTCAATGGCAAGAAGGAAGTGGGTCTTTATGTCACAGCGAATATCATAAGCAGTTTGCTGGGAGTGCTTGTGATGGGGTTGCTTGTGATGAACTTGGGTCTCTATGGCGGCTTAATTGCCTTTACAATTGTTCCTGCTATTGTCCTGTTGTCTACAGGTTTGCTAGTCGCGCGCAAAGATTGGTTTAAACCTTCGTTTCTTTGGGGGGCGATCAACCAAAAAACCTCGCGCGAGCTTGCGGGTTTTGGTCTGATGGGACTCACTTCTACCCTGACTGTCTCAACGACCTATATGCTCATCCGTGACCATCTAGCAACGCATCTGGGTCTAACCAACGCAGGCTATTGGCAGGCCACTTGGAAGATCAGCGAGACTTATTTAATGCTGGTTACCACCACGCTGTCACTCTATTACCTGCCGCGCTTGGCTGAAATCAGAACGGCCCATGAATTAAAGACCGAGATGATGAACGTCTATCGTTTCGTCTTGCCGTTCATTGCAGTAGGTGCGGCAACGATTTTCTTATTGAGGGACTTTATCATTCACGTCTTATTCACACCAGACTTTTTGCCCATGCGTGCGTTATTCCCCTGGCAACTTGTGGGGGATGTGATTAAGATCGGCTCATGGATCCCCGCTTACATTATGCTTGGCCACGGGATGGTAAAGATTTACGTTATCACGGAAATTGTTTTTGCTGCTCTTTTCTTCTTGCTAACGGTAGTATGCGTACGTCTGTGGGGCCTGCCTGGGGTAACGATTGCTTATGCGGTGAATCATCTCTTGTATTGGGGGTGTATGATTTTTATTTTCAGATATG
>CAYJXH010000165.1:0-3090 GCA_964373975.1 uncultured Nitrospirota bacterium
TTTTGCTATTGACATCGTTCATCGCATGAAAATACAATAGCGGAGGTCAACCTTTAAACTAGCCCTGCGAGGTTAGAAAGGAAACGATGAAAAAAACGATTTTAAATAGTCCTGAAATATCCCGCATCATCACCCGCATATCCCATGAGATCTTAGAGAGAAATAAAGGCTCAAAAGATATTGCGCTCATCGGCATTCGTACCGGCGGTGTTTTCCTCGCCAATCGTATTTTTCAAAAAATTCAAGAAATTGATTCGATCTCCGTTCCTCTTGGAGAACTCGACATTACCCTCTACCGAGATGATTTTAGTCTAAAAAGAGGCGGAACGCTCGCAGGGCACGTTGCCCCGCCTGCGGAAATGCCCACCATTCAAAAAACTTCTATTCCATTTGACATGGCAGGACTGCATATTATTCTCGTAGACGACGTTCTCTTTACGGGAAGAACCATTCGCGCCGCAATGGACGGACTCATTGACTTTGGCCGCCCGAAACAAATCCAACTGGCCGTGCTGGTGGATCGCGGTCATCGCGAGTTGCCTATTCGGGCTGATTTTGTTGGCAAAAATCTCCCAACAGCGCACAACGAGCAAGTGGAAGTTCAATGGAAAGAGACTGCGGGTGACGACCATGTCTGTGTGATCAATAACGAGGAAGGCAAACAATGAGGCTTTCCAAAAAAGACCTTTTGGCCCTATCTGAACTTGAGAAGGAGGAGATCGAATTGATCTTGTCCACGGCAGTTACTTTCAAAGAGGTTCTGGGGCGGGACATTAAAAAGGTGCCCACCTTGCGAGGCAAGACAGTTGTGAATCTTTTTTTTGAACCTTCTACGCGAACACGCACTTCTTTTGAACTCGCGGCAAAAAGGCTTTCAGCCGATTGTATCAATATCTCATCTTCCTCAAGCAGTCTCACAAAAGGAGAATCACTTCTGGATACCGCTAAAAATATCGAGGCGATGCAGGCAGACATTATTATTTTAAGACATTCTTCCTCTGGCACGCCGGCCCTTCTCGCCCGACATTTAAAAAGCAGTATTATTAACGCGGGCGACGGAACACATGAACACCCCAGCCAAGGACTGCTTGATCTTTTCACCATCCAAGAAAAAAAGGGGGGCATCGCAGGACTCAAGGTGGTCATTGTCGGAGATATTCTTCACAGTCGCGTGGCGCGATCGGATATATACGGTTTGAAAAAAATGGGTGCGGAGGTAGAAATCGTTGGGCCGCCAGCCATGATCCCGCAATCTGCTTCCCAATGGAAGGTGACCACAAGTTACAATCTTGATCAATCGGTTGTCGGCGCGGACGTTATTATTTTATTACGCCTTCAACTCGAAAGACAGGGACAGGGGACACCGTGCCCCGCGGGTTTTTTCCCAACCCTAAGGGAATATGCGCGGCTTTATGGATTAAACGCGTCGCGGTTGGCAAAGGCCAATAGCGGTGTGCTGGTCATGCATCCGGGGCCCATCAATCGCGGCGTGGAGGTTTCCTCCGATGTCGCAGACGGACTTTCTTCTGTTATATTAGATCAAGTCACAAACGGGGTCGCCGTTCGCATGGCCATTCTTTATCTCTTATCAGGACAGACGCATGAATAATTTAATTACACAATCAGATGCAGTATCAGGATCAATGATGATTCGCGGAGGACGCATTGTTGATCCGTCCCAAAAAATAGATCAAGTTGGAGATATCACAATTGAAAATGGCCTCATTGCCGCGATAGACCTCTATCCGCAGGGTGTCTCAGGCGACACAACGGGTCGCCTATTTCGCCCGGGGGCGCAGGCCCCCATGATTGTAACGCCCGGCCTGATTGATCTCCATACGCACCTTCGCGAGCCGGGATTTGAATATAAAGAAACCGTAGAAACAGGCGTAGCGGCGGCAATTGCGGGTGGATTTACAACGATTTGCTGTATGCCCAATACCCATCCGGTCAACGATAACGCCTCGGTCACCGAATTTATTTTAGAAAGAGCGCGAAAGGCGGGAAAGACAAACATTCTTCCCGTGGGGGCCATTACCCGAGGATTAAAAGGAGAGGAGCTTTCTGAAATCGGGGAGCTTGTTTCCGCAGGTTGTGTTGCGATCTCGGATGACGGAATGCCGGTAATGAATAGCCTAATCATGCGTCGGGCATTGGAATACGCAAAGATATTTGATGTCCCGGTGATTGATCATTGTGAAGATTTAAACCTGACCGACGGCGGCGTGATGTTTGAAGGGGCCGTCTCAACGGCGTTAGGATTAAAGGGAATTCCCTCTGCTTCCGAGTCGGTTATGGTGGCACGCGATCTGGCCTTGGCCTCATTAACAGGAGGCCGAATTCATCTTGCCCATATCAGCACTGCGGCTTCTGTTCATCTTATTCGAGAAGCAAAGTCTCGTGGTGTTTTGGTAACCGCAGAGACCTGCCCTCATTATTTCACCCTAACCGATGAGGCCGTAGCAGGATACAACACCAATGCCAAAATGAAGCCGCCTTTGACTTCGGTGTTCGATCTTTTGGAAATACGCGCGGGGCTTGCGGACGGAACGATTGATGCTATTGCCACCGACCATGCCCCTCACGCCCATTGGGAAAAAGAGCAGGAGATGGATCGCGCCCCTTTTGGGATTATCGGATTAGAAACGGCCATTCCTCTTTCGTTGAGGCTTGTTTCTGATGGCGTGCTTTCTCTGCCCGCACTGATTCAAAAATTCACACAAGGGCCTGCGCAGATTTTAAGAAAAAATATAGGACGAATTCGCGTCGGAGATCCTGCCGATATAACCATTATTGATCCTGCGTTAGAATGGACCGTAAAAGGAGACAGTTTTAAATCAAAAAGCAAGAACTCTCCTTTTATCGGCTGGAAGATGGTGGGGAAGGCCTCTTGGGTGATTGTGGGGGGAAGGGTGATAAAGAACGAATGAAACCAGCCATTTTATTATTAGAAGATGGAACGGTCTTTTTGGGCAGATCGTTTGGCGGAGACGGCACGGCAGTGGGAGAGGTTGTTTTTAATACCAGCATGACTGGCTATCAGGAGATATTGACCGATCCTTCCTACAAAGGGCAAATGGTCACGATGAC
>CAYJXH010000166.1:0-3076 GCA_964373975.1 uncultured Nitrospirota bacterium
GGTCTTTTTTCTGGAAGGGGATTTAACATTGATTCTTTGTCTGTAGGCCCCACGCTTGATCCAACCACCTCCATGATGACCATTGTGACTGCCGGAGATGATCGCATCATCGAGCAGATTACAAAACAGCTCAACAAATTAGTGGATGTCATTCGGGTCATTGATCTAACCGATAAAGAGTATGTGGAGCGTGAGACTGCGTTGATTAAAATACGCGCGCAAGGTGAAGATCGGAGCGAGGCCCTGCGGATTGTTGATATATTTCGTGCCAGAATCGTAGATTCCACGCCGAGCACTTACACCATTGAGATTAGCGGCGATCCCCAAAAAATTGGGGCGATCGTCAATCTTTTAAAACCGCTTGGCATTAAGGAATTTATCTGCACAGGACGGATTGCTCTTCCGAGAGAAGACGCAAAAGCCGCGACAGTAAAAGAAGAAGGCGCACTGGTGCCAGCAAAGGATCGAAGGAGTCATTTAACATAGGGGCGATTTTTGAATCGTCCTTCATTTAAGGAGAAGTTATGAAAGTCTATTATGATCAAGATGCCGATATTACCATTTTAAATAATAAACAGGTCGCCATGATCGGTTATGGGAGCCAAGGCCATGCCCATGCCCTAAACCTCATTGAAAGCGGCGTGAAAGTTGTTATCGGATTGCGGGAAGGAAGGTCGTGGGATAAGGCTGTCCGGGCGGGGTTGAAGGTTATGCCGGTTTCTGATGCCGTCGCAGGATCGGATGTTGTAATGATTGTTACCCCCGATGAATTAACGGGCGATCTTTATCAGTCAGACATTGGCCCTTATTTAAGAAAGGGGGCCTATCTTGCTTTTGCGCACGGATTTAATATCCACTTTGGACAGGTTACACCCAACCCCGACATCAATGTTTTTATGGTTGCGCCAAAAGGGCCGGGACATTTAGTGCGATCTGAGTTTACAAAAGGGAGCGGGGTTCCCGCACTCATTGCGATTCATCAAGACCCATCGGGACAAACCAAATCCATCGCGCTAGCTTATGCCAAAGGGATTGGGGGAACGCATGCGGGTGTCATTGAGACCAATTTTAGAGAGGAAACGGAGACCGATCTTTTTGGTGAACAGGTGGTGCTCTGCGGCGGGCTTACATCGCTGATTCAGGCCGGTTACGAAACCTTGGTGGACGCGGGCTATGCCCCAGAAATGGCTTATTTTGAATGTCTGCACGAGGTCAAGCTGATTGTTGATTTGATTTACGAAGGGGGCATCTCCAATATGCGCTATTCCATTTCAAACACGGCAGAATACGGCGATTTGACGCGCGGCCCCAGAATTATTACCGATGAGACGCGAAAAGAGATGAAAAAGATATTAAATGAGATTCAATCTGGACAATTTGCTAAAGAGTGGATATTAGAAAATAAAGCCAAAAGGCCAGTCTTTAACGCATTGGTCAAGCGGGGAGAAGCGCATCCGGTGGAAGAGGTTGGCAAAAAATTACGTGCGATGATGCCTTGGTTAGGAAAAGACAAGCTCGTTGATCAGGCTAAAAATTAAAGATGGCGCGTGAAACACAATCTTTAATTGTTCCCGACGGGTTTCGCTTTATTGCGACGGGTGTCGTTTTGACTGGCCTCTCCCATATGACGTTGGGCGTTGGCGCGACGATCTTTTGCGGTCTGCTGACTTTTTTTTGCATCTGGTTTTTTAGAGACCCCCATAGAAATGTTCCGAAAGGGGACAATCTGATCGTTTCTCCAGCCGATGGCGTTGTGGTTGAAATTGTAAAATTTTATGAAGATAAATTTATCGAGGGGCCTGCGTTAAGGGTGAGTATCTTCTTAAATGTCTTTAATGTTCATATCAATCGCATTCCTGTGGAGGGACAGATTATGGGCATTTCCTATAATGCGGGGAGCTTTTTAGCGGCCAATGTGCCTAAGGCATCGTTAGAAAATGAACAAAATAAACTTTTGATAAAGACACCGTGGGGTAAAAAGGTGATCGTTATTCAAATTGCGGGTCTTATTGCCAGACGGATTGTGTGTTGGACGCGAGAAGGTGCTAAAATGAATTGTGGAGAACGTTTTGGCCTAATTCGGTTTGGCTCGCGCGTGGATATGATTATCCCAGCCGGAACGGCCCTTAGGGTGAAAGTTGGGAGTAAGGTCGTGGGGGGAGAGACCATTTTAGGAGAACTGCGATGACACCGCGCAAGAGACGTCGAATCACTGAACTTAGCAAAAAAGGCATCTATATACTTCCCAACTTGTTCACCACGGGAAACCTTTTTTGCGGTGTTTTTGCGATCCATGCCAGCATGCATAAACAGTATATCAGTGCGGCTACGGCGATTCTCATTGCATCTATCTTTGACTCCCTTGATGGAAAATTAGCCCGAATGACCAAGACGACGAGCCGTTTTGGTACGGAATATGATTCTTTGTCAGATGTTATTTCGTTTGGCGTTGCGCCGGGGTTTCTTTTTTATACATGGGGTTTGACAGGGTTTGGCCGATTAGGCTTGGTTGCGCTTTTCCTCTACATTGCGTGTGGCGCGATGCGGCTTGCGCGGTTTAACGCCTACAATGCCGCATCAGAATCGGATCGGTTTGTGGGTCTTCCCATTCCAGCGGCGGCATCTTTGATGGCGACGCTGATTATTTTTGATGACTATCTTTTACGTTTTAGCAAAGAACTGCGGCCGACGCTTGTCTTAAGCATGACCTATATTCTGGCCTTTCTGATGGTGAGTACATTGCCCTATCGGAGTTTCAAAAATCTTCGCTTAAAAGATCAAAAACCGTTTAGTGTTTTAGTCGCAACGGTTTTAATCATACTTGTTTTGATTATCGCGCCTCAAGCCATGTTTTTTGGAATCACTTTGGTCTATGTCCTTTCTGGAATTATCGAGAAACCGGCGATTGCCCTCTATCGGCTTGCCCACAAAAAGATAGAAAAAAACACAGACACCTACCAATCTACCGGAAAATAATCTTTAAGAAATTTTCCAGACCAATGCTTTCCAGTTAAAATGCCATTAAAAAATGGATCGCACACCCTTGCCGCGCCATCCACAATGTCGAGCGGCGGCT
>CAYJXH010000167.1:0-3074 GCA_964373975.1 uncultured Nitrospirota bacterium
CGAACGCTTTTATAAAGACGAGGGACGGTTTCAATGTTATGTCCCAGAATGTCGGGTTTTGCCGATAACACAATATCAAGCGACTCCCGCTTTCCCTGAAAGTCTGGAATTAAAAGCTCGACCACGCAATCGGGACTTTTCTCTCGAATTTTTCTCACCGATTCCGCGAAGATTTCTGCCCCGCCATTTTCTAATTCGTCCCGATTCACCGAGGTAATCACGGCATGTTTGATTTCCAGAGCGGCAATCGCTTCCGCAAGCCGTGATGGCTCTTCATCATCTAACGCCGCAGGTTTCCCAAACGGGACAGAACAGAATCCGCAACTGCGCGTGCAAATTCCGCCAAGGATCATAAAGGTTGCCGTGCCGGCATTCCAGCATTCCCATCGGTTGGGACATTGCGCCTCTTCACAAACGGTATGGAGTTTTAGTTCATCAACAAGACGGCGAATCTTTAAATATCCATTACCCGTCTTAGGGTTAATTTTAAACCAAGCAGGAAGCCGCTCCGTTCTTTGTTCTGGAGGCGTTAGATAATGTCTTTTTGGCAGTGTGCCCTGCGATATGACAGGTAAAGTGATCATGTTTAAAAGTGAATTGCCTGACCAAAGAGTGCGCCCCCTGCCTCCATAATAGCCTCTGAAAGCGTGGGGTGGGGATGAATAGCACGCCGAATGTCTAATGCCCTCGCCGCCAAACTCTTTGCCAATACAATCTCGGAAATCAGTTCCGTCACGCCGGGGCCAATTAAATGCGCACCTAATATATGGCCATAAGAATCCGATATCAACTTAACGAATCCTTCCGTTTCATTGAGGGTTATTGCGCGCGCGTTTCCAGATAATGGATATCTTGCAATTTTGATTTGAAGCCCTGCCGCTTTGGCGGCCTCTTCCGTGTAGCCCACTGAAGCAATTTCTGGATGGCAATACACTGTGTTAGGGATGGTTAGAGGGTCAATCGGCGGGCGTTCAATGCCCGCAATGGTTTCAGCGACATAAACCCCTTGCGCCATTGCCCCATGCGCCAATGCAGGCCGCGTCGTAACATCCCCCACGGCAAAGATGCCCATCTGGGAAGTCTGCATTTTCTCATTAACCAAAATAGCGCGATTTGTCCCTTCCACCGCTACCCCGGCCTTCTTTAGATCAAGCCCGTAGGTTGTGGGCTCCCGCCCAATTGCCACAAGGACGGCCTCCGTGCGAATTGTTTCCGCAATGCCGTCTAAATGAAAAACAAAGTGATCCCCCTTGTCTTTAATTGAATTAATATGGGCACGGGTCAATACGGTAATGCCTCTCTTCTCGAGACTGCGCTTTAAGAGGATGGAGATCTCCCTATCCTCCATTGGAAGAATGGCTGGGGCCATCTCCACAAGGATTACCATCACGCCGAATACCGCATAAAAATAGGCCAATTCCACCCCGACAGCACCCCCGCCGATAATGAGAATTGAACGCGGAAGGGTGGTCTGTTTTAACGCCTCATCGGAAGTAAATACCCGCGCGCCATCAATGGGAAGATTGGGCCAAGAACGAACACGGCTTCCTGTCGCAATGATAATCTGATTGGCCGTAAGCTTCTTTTCCCCTTCTGCCCCTCCCAATACTTCCACTTGCTGACAGGACAAAAACCGCCCCACGCCGGTGTGAACCTCCACTTTATTTTTCTTCATCAAGTGGAGTAATCCGCGGTGCAGACGCTTCATGATTTTGTCACTGCGGCTAACGACAGCAGAAAAATTCGGACGAATATCTCCCACGTCTATTCCAAATTCAGCCGCGTGTTGAACCACGGAAAGAACTTCTGCGGATTTCAAGAATGCCTTTGAAGGGATACAGCCATGATGAAGACAGACCCCCCCCAACTCTTCTTTTTCAATCAGAGCGACTTTGAGGCCCAACTGACCCGCGCGAATCGCCGCGGTATATCCCCCAGGCCCCCCTCCCAAGATGATTAAATCGTAACCCAAAAGAAATCTCCCTGTATGAATAGGCGACAGTATACGGGATTGCCGTCATGACCGCAATCTTTTGGGGTGCGCCTTTTTAATCTTGTGCAGGAAGATTATTTTCTTGCTGAATTTTCTTCCGAGATGCCGCCATGATGGCAGAAACAAGGCTGGGAAAATAGCGGTCTAAAAAAACGGCGATTTTGCCATGCAGGGTAATGATGGCTTCATGTCTACGATTCATAATTGCCCGCGCAATTTCATGGGCGGCTCGCTCGGCGCCCATGAGAAGTATTTTAGGAGCAGTCTCGTGTTGTGTTTCGTTGACCTTCCCCGTGTTGTCTACTTGTCGAAACTCGGAAGCAACGAGGCCGGGGCTAATGAGGGTTACCGAAACGCCGCAGGGGGCAAGCTCCGAACGAATGGATTCACAAAGCCCTCTCAACGCAAACTTGCTCATCGAATACGCAGACGCATCGGGCATGCCAATATGACCCAACACGCTTCCTATAATCGCAAGCCTTCCACGGCTCTTCTTCAGCGCATCGAGGGTTGCGTAGATGGTGCGCAGAACGCCAAAGACATTTGTCTCAAACTGGCGGCGGTAGTCAGAAAGCGTGATTTCTTCCAAAGGGCCTTTTACCCCGAAACCAGCATTGGCGATCACCGTATCAATTTTTCCAAACGTTTCTTGACCCAAAAGCACAATTCGTTCCAGATCACCCTCCTTTGTAACGTCGCATGCGCTAAAGACAATGCGTGTGCCCGTAGGCGTTGTTACGCTTTCTTTTAATAGTCTTTTCGAAAGCGCCGTAAGCCTATCCTCACGCCGCGCCGCAAGAATTAAGTCCGCGCCGCATCTTGCGTATTCTATGGCCAATGCCTCGCCGATTCCGGACGAAGCCCCGGTAATAAGAACAACAGGGCGATTTTTATCTTTTGACATCACGGTGTTTGCAACGATATACTGGGCTTCGTATTTGGCTGAAACAACTCTCACGCAACATGAAGTTCCTCTCCACAATACTTTAATGAATGTAGTTCTGTCATTTTGACCCAAGGGGGAAATCTTTTTTGATTACACCGAAAGATTTCACACTTCGTTCGGAATGACACAAGAGGC
>CAYJXH010000168.1:0-3044 GCA_964373975.1 uncultured Nitrospirota bacterium
TAAGTAAGGAGAATCTAGGAAGGCCCGTTCCTGAATTCAACCTTTATTTCCTGCACGAAGATATCCGACATGCCGTTGGTATCTCCGTAGGCGATATTGCCAGCCTTTGAGTTAAACGCAACAACTCTCCCGTCTGCTTCTTTTTGACTTGGGGGAATAAGGCTTTTACAATGACAAGTATGGGTGAAAAAAAGATCATCATCAAAGGGGCGCGGCAACACAATCTCAAGAATATTGATCTTGAGATTCCTAAAGACCAATTGATTGTTATCACAGGGCTTTCCGGTTCAGGAAAGTCGTCTTTGGCATTTGATACCCTGTATGCCGAAGGACAGCGCCGTTACGTTGAATCTCTGTCTGCCTATGCCCGCCAGTTTTTGGAACGGATGGATAAGCCGGATGTGGACACGATTGAAGGCCTCTCTCCGGCTATTGCCATTGAGCAGAAAAACATCAGCAAAAATCCGCGTTCCACGGTTGGAACCGTTACTGAAATCTACGATTATTTTCGTCTTCTTTTCGCGCGCGTTGGACGTCCGTTTTGCTTTCAATGCGAAAAGCCTATTTCAGCGCAAACGATTTCGCAAATGGCCGATGCAATCATGCAATATCCCACAGGCGAAAAAATAGAAATTCTTGCCCCGATTGTCCGTGAACGCAAGGGGGAATATAAAAAGGAGTTACAATCCCTCAAGCAGAAAGGATTCGTACGCGCACGCATTGATGGAAAGATGATAGACCTTTCCGTTGAAGAGGGCACGCCTATTAAGGACAAATATAAAAAACATACCATTGAAGCGGTGATAGATCGCTTGATATTAAAGGCAGGGATTGAACGAAGACTGACAGACTCATTAGAACTGGCGGCAAAAATGGGAGACGGCGTGGTGCGGGTCGTGCGGGAAAAGGAAGCGGGTAACGTCCCTGCCAGGGGTGCTGGCCCGTGCGAGATTCTTTTTTCGGAACATCTTTCCTGCATTGATTGCGGGGTAAGTTATCCAGAGATTGAGCCGCGCATCTTTTCGTTTAATGCGCCACAAGGTGCTTGCGCTTCCTGTAGCGGACTGGGAACGACCTTGGAGATAGACCCCGACAAAGTCGTTCCCAATCGGTCACTTTCTTTGCGGGAAGGGGCAATCCGCCCATGGGATCAACGTTCCGCGATCTATTATTATCAGATATTAGAAGCCCTCGCAATCCATTATCATCTTGATCTTCATAAACCGTTTCAAAAACTCTCGGAGGCCGATCAGAAAATCATTTTGTATGGATCAGGGTCAGAAACCATTTTGTTCCACGATAATCAAGAGGGTAAAAAAGAATCGTACACAAAACCGTTTGAAGGCGTTCTGCCCAATCTGACACGGCGTTATAAAGAAACCGACTCCTCCTATATTCGTGAAGAGATCACAGAATATATGATGTTGCATCCTTGTCCGTCTTGCAAGGGGAATCGGCTAAAACCAGAATCCCTTGCGATTAAAATTGCGAATCGTTCCATTGCCTGCGTCACAAGACTGTCTCTTTCCGATGCGTATCAATTTATTCAAACGGTAACGCTTACCAAAAAGGAACAGGCAATCGCACAGCGTATTTTAAAAGAGATTCAGGATCGGCTTTTATTTTTAATCAATGTCGGCGTCGGCTATCTCACCATGGATCGCTCTGCCGGCACCCTTTCTGGAGGAGAAGGACAGCGCATTAGGCTTGCCACGCAGATCGGTTCTTCATTGACGGGTGTTCTTTATATTCTGGATGAGCCGAGCATCGGACTGCACCAGCGCGACAATATGCGGCTGTTGAATACCCTAAAGAAAATGCGCGATTTGGGCAACACCGTATTGGTTGTCGAGCACGATGAGGAGACAATCCGCAACGCCGATTGGGTTATTGACATGGGGCCTGCGGCCGGGGTGCATGGCGGAAACGTCGTGGCGCAAGGGACCCCCAAAGAAGTGATGGCCAATAGCGCCTCTCTGACGGGACAATATCTTACAGGGAAAAAAGTCGTGAAACTCGCAACGCCGCGCCGTGTGCCAAAACGATTTATGAAAGTCTTCGGGGCGAGCGAAAACAACTTACAGCAGATTGATGTCTCGTTTCCGATGAGCTGTTTTACCTGTGTGACCGGTGTGTCTGGGTCTGGAAAGTCCACCCTGGTTTTAGAGGTTCTCTATAAGAATTTAGCGGCGCCTTTTATACACTTTAGCGAAAAGCCGGGTGCCTGCAAAAAAATAGTTGGCGGGGATCAAGTTGATAAAATTATTGATATTGATCAATCCCCGATAGGCCGAACGCCGCGATCCAATCCGTCTACTTACACCGGGGTCTTCACATTTATCCGTGATCTTTTTGCACAGCTTCCCGCCTCGAAGATTCGCGGATACAAAGAAGGCCGCTATTCGTTCAATGTAAAAGGGGGGCGCTGTGAGGCTTGTACCGGCGAGGGACTCATTAAAATTGAAATGCACTTTCTGCCGGATGTCTATGTGATGTGCGAGGCCTGCAAGGGACGGCGTTATAACCGCGAGACGCTCGATATTCACTATCGCGGACAATCCATTGCCGATGTCTTGGATATGACCATTGCGTCTGCGCTTGATTTTTTCAAAGCGGTTCCGATGATTGCCGTGAAACTTGCAACGTTATGCGAAGTGGGATTGGGTTATATCACGTTAGGCCAGTCGGCAACGACCCTTTCTGGCGGAGAAGCACAGCGGATTAAGCTCTCAAAAGAATTATCAAAACGGGCTACGGGGAAAACGCTTTATATTCTGGATGAGCCAACGACAGGACTGCATTTTTCGGACATTCAAAAACTATTGGATGTTTTAAATAAACTTGTGCAAATGGGCAACACGGTGATTGTCATTGAGCACAACCTTGATGTGATACGAAACGCCGACTGGATTATTGATTTAGGCCCCGAAGGCGGCCCCGGAGGGGGTCAAGTTATTGCGTGTGGAACCCCCGAAGATGTTGCGCGGGTACCCCACTCGTACACAGGACAGTTTTTAAAGAAAATATTGTAGAGGCAGACCTAT
>CAYJXH010000169.1:0-2911 GCA_964373975.1 uncultured Nitrospirota bacterium
AAAGCGGGGGATCAATTATAAAACGCCAGATCGTGTCGTGCATCATCGTCTGGATAGTAGTGTCATTTGCCTTTTTTGTCAAAATACATTATTTTTTAGCTCACAGTGTTTATTGTCCGAGAATATCAATGAATAAAACAGTGCTTTTTTCGATGGCGATTATTATGGTTATTTTGATCTTCGTGACGATAGGCGCCCTCGTCAATGAAGGAAGAAAGGGAAGAGCGTCTGCCGAACGGGCAAAAAAATTAGTGACACAGGATGCGGGTTCTCTTGAGACAAAGCCCGTTGATTATAGTCTGCACAAAACCATCCAGGGGGGCGATGGACGGGTCATGGTTCTGATTCCCGCAGGGATATTTCCAATGGGTGCAGGAGAGGAGGGTGATTTTGATGAACAGCCGCAGAGGATTATTTTTCTTTCTGCTTACTATATAGATCAATACGAAGTAACGAACAAAGCGTATAAGCGGTTTGCCACAATGCTCAAGCGGAAATTGCCGGAGGTTCCGGTTTTCGAGGATGATGTCGAACGCTTAAAAGGGGATAATCTGCCCGTGGTTGGGGTGACATGGCTCGACGCGACAGCTTACTGTAAGTGGGCCGATAATCGTTTGCCCACCGAGGCGGAATGGGAAAAGGCCGCACGCGGGACGATCCCGCGAAAATGGCCATGGGGAGATCAGTTTGATGAAAGACGCGTGAACGGCCGGGGCGATGGAGACGTATTCAAATATACCTCGCCCATAGGCAGTTTTGAAAACGGACGCTCTTATTACGGCCTTTACGATATGGCGGGAAACGTATCAGAGTGGGTGGCGGATTGGTATGATCAATTTTATTACAAGGAGGCGCCGTTTGAAAATCCAAAAGGGCCGGAACAGCCGGATATCAATAGGGTGCTGGTTTATCGGGGGGGATCGTACATGAGTAATGCCAACGATCTTAGGGCGTCAAAGCGATTTGGCGGCGCGCATCCGAATCGGGGAGAGAGTACCGTTGGTTTTCGTTGCGCGAAGGATAAGGAACAGGATGGGGCACTGCCACCCAATGAATAAGATCATTTTATTGATGCTTGCGGTGTCCCTTTTTAGTTGTAAGCCCAAAGAGGATGTAGATATAAAAAAAACAATGGAGATTCATGTCATCAATGTGCAACAGGGGGATGCCACCTTGGTTATCGGCCCGGATGGAACGACACTCTTAATTGATGGTGGTGACACAGGCCATGGGAAAAATGATGTTGTTCCCTATCTTAAAAAGTTGGGAATAAAAAACGGCATAGACTATCTGGTGAATACCCATCGCCATGCGGATCATCTAGGAGGTTTTGATGAGCTGATTGACGCCGAGTATGACGTAAGAAAGATTATTTGGGACAATGGAAGTAATAAGACAGACACGCAGGCCATTTCCGATTTTCTGGAAGCCGCAACGACCACAACAGCAGGATCGGTTAAAACGATTCCGCTGGGTCAGGTTATTGATTTGGGGAATGGGGCTAAAGCGACCGCTGTTGCTGTAGGCGGGCGTATTCTTGGAACGACAACGACTCTTTCTGTTACAGATGAGAACGATCAGTCTGTTGCACTGCTGATTCAGTATGGGCTTTTTGACTATATGATGTCAGGCGATCTTGGAGGAGGGCAGGACGATACGGCTTGTACAGGACGGACGACAGACCAAAAGAATCTGGAGACGATTCTGATGAATGCCCTTATGCCGGGGGGAGGCGCATCCTTATTGACTGCCAGCGGGGTAGAGGCTATGATGGTGCCCCATCATGGGAGCGAGTCTTCCATGAACAGCGATTTTATGAACGGAATGTCTCCGCGTGTCGCTATCATTAGCGTGGGAGAGGGGCAGGGCACAGCGTTTCAGCATCCGCGCAAAAATATTGTCGAGAAAGTGCTGATGGCAAAGGGAACCTGTATCACGGCGCAACCTGCGCTAGTGCTTCAAACGGACGAAGGAGACCCGATCGGCGCAGACACCAGTAACAAGGGTTTTGTCGTAGGTGATATTGTGATTAAGACAAACGGGGTCAGCACCTTTTGGGTCAGTGGATCGGGGCGCGTAAGATCGGGAAGCCCTGATGAACGTGACACCCCATTAACATTGCCGATTGATTAAGGGGTGCGACCCCTGCGGGTAGAAAGAATTTTTTTATGCGTCCAGTTCTATTTTTTATATTTGCTTCTTTTGTATTTTCCAGCATGGGTTGTGCTCCTTTGCTTTTTGCGGCTCCCCCATCGGCCGTTTTTAGTTCCTCTGAAATTGATGAATCTTCCGGGATTATAAAAAGCCGCCGCTATCCAAACATCTTCTGGACCCATAACGATTCGGGCGATACGGCGCGCATTTTCGCCATCCATGAAGATGGAAAATGGGTTGCTGAAGTTACCGTAAATGGGGCAGAGAATGTGGACTGGGAAGATATTGCGATGGGAGAGCCAGGACAGATATATCTTTGCGATATCGGGAATAATAATGGCAAAGCGCGTAACGATTTAGCCATTTATCTGATTCCTGAACCCAACCCCGACACGGATAAGAGCGTTGAAGTCATCCGGAAGATACAATTCCGTTATAAAAGCCCGTCCCGTATTGATGCAGAGGCCTGTTTTTTTGCGTCTGGAAAGATTTATATCTTAACAAAACATCGTCGGCCCCTGACAGAACTCTACCGCTTGGATCCATTGAAGGAAGATCAGGTTGCGGAAAAGATTTCGGAATATCCGCTGATGGGCATGGTGACTGGAGCCGATGTCAGCGCAGACGGAAAAAGACTTGCCGTGTTGACCTACATAGACATTCATCTGTTTGAAAAACCCAAAGAGAACGATAATTATCTAGCAGGTGTCCACAAGACCATTGATCTTTTTTTTGGACAGGCAGAGGGAATTGCATT
>CAYJXH010000170.1:0-2871 GCA_964373975.1 uncultured Nitrospirota bacterium
TAATCTGGTTCCTCAGTCGCTTCAATTACCAAAGAATAAGGAAGATCAATCATTTTTATACCCTAAACTTCATCTCATACTCATTTTAAAGGAAATCTTCTCACGAAGCAAGGCACGCATTGGCCGCTTCTACATCTTCCGACGAACCGATAATCAACGGAACCCGTTGATGCAACTTTTCGGGCACAATATCTAAAATAGGCTGATGCCCATTGCTCCCTTTGCCTTGCGCCTGCTCTACGATAAACGCCAGCGGCGACGCCTCATAAAGAAGCCTTAATTTTCCATTCTTATTTTTCTGATCTTTCGGATAAATAAAGATGCCGCCCTTTAAAAGATTTCGGTGAAAATCGGCAACCAGCGACCCGACATAGCGCGCCGACTTCCCCTCTTTCTTCACCTGCTTTACATACTCGCGGACATTATCTTCCCAGAGCGATTCGTTCCCTTCGTTAATGCTATAGATTGATCCGCGAGACGGAATACAAATCCGCTCGTGCGATAACAAAAACTCTCCAATGCTCGGATCCAGCGTGAATCCATGCACGCCAGCACCCGTCGTATAAACCATCATGGTACTAGAGCCGTAAATAATATATCCGGCACAAACCTGATCTCTCCCCTTCTGCAAAAAATCTTCCATGGTGGCATGTTCCCCGACACTCTTTCTGCGATAGATCGAGAAAATAGACCCGATACTGATATTGACATCAATGTTAGACGAGCCGTCCAACGGATCCATTAAGAAGACATATTTCCCCTTGGGATACGCATCGGGAATTTGATACGGATCCTCCATCTCTTCCGAGGCGATACCGATTAAATGCCCTGTATGTTGCAATATCTTGATGAACGTGTCATTGGCAAATTGATCTAAAATTTGCACCGCCTCTCCGTGCACATTTAATTTGCCGTGATAGCCTAAAATGTCAATGAGGCCGGCCTTATTGACCTCCCGCGAAAGCACCTTCCCCGCCGTAGCGATTTCCGAAAGCAGAGAAGTGAAGTCGCCCGTTGCGGACGGATATTTCCGCTGTTGATCAATTAAAAACTGCGTGAACGATGTCCCTAGCTCCATATTACTCTCCTGATGATAAAGAAACTGATTTATTTGCGGCAGATGCCCTTTCTAAGCGATCCATAATGGCTACCCCCAGACCTTCCTTTGGAACCTTCTCTACAAAAAGAATATCAACCCCCGCCGATTCCGCTTCATAGAACGCCGCGAAAAGATTTTGCGCGTAGTCGGAAAGATTGGCCATGATCCTGTGATAGAGTAGGGGCGCACCTGCGTGTGCGCCCTGTTCATGCGACGGGATACCCGATTGTTCAGGGCAGACACGCAGGTCTGCCCCTACCCGAAGAGATATTGTACCCAGTCTTTTTCCCAGTTGCAACGCTTCCCCCAAAACATCCTGCCACTGATGAGGTTCCACCAAAACCATTTTAAGCGCGGGTGCATAATGGATATGTTTTTGCCCCGGCGATGAGGCGGACGGATTCCCTTCTGCATAAGGGATTACCTCTCCAATCACAGACCGCAGACTCTCCTCCGTAATGGCACCGGGACGCAAGATACGCGGAGGGGAAGATATCACGTCTAGTACCGTTGATTCCAAACCCACAACACAAGGCCCGCCGTCTAGGATAAAATCAATCGCCGCCCCTAGTTCTTCTCGCACATGACAAGCCGCAGTGGGACTAGGTCTGCCAGAACGGTTCGCGCTAGGCGCGGCAATTGGCTCGTTTAATTCCCGTATCAATGCCAGTGCCATCGGGTGATTCGGTAACCGAACGGCAATCGTGGCAAGACCGGCAGAGACAATTGCGGGAACGGACGCCAATCGCTTTAACACCAAGGTCAAAGGCCCAGGCCAAAAGGCTTTGATAAGATCGTCTACCACAGAAGGCAATTTGGGAGAAAGAAGTTGTAGTTGTTCCCGTTCTGCGATATGAACAATCAAAGGATTATCAAACGGCCGACCCTTCACAGAAAAAATACGCGCAACGGCCTTGTCATCAAATGCCCGTGCCCCTAGGCCATAAACCGTCTCGGTCGGAAAGGCAACGAGACCCCCTTGCCTTAAAATTTCCGCCGCTTTTCTTACGGAACTTTCTTGTTCTAAATGAGTATGCATTCAGAGATAATGTACCAAAACGGCTATCTATAAAACCACTCTGCCACCCAAAACCAACGGAACATTAAAACTTGCAAGCCCAATGATCGTCGTGTTATCTTTTGAACCCCATTATGATTCACTCATTTCAGAACAAAACACCTAAAATCCCTTCAACCGTTTTTGTCGCCCCTTCCGCTGATGTGATTGGCGATGTGGAAATGGGGAATGACAGCTCGGTCTGGTTTAACACCGTCATTCGGGGCGATGTAAACTTCATTCGGATCGGGGAGAGAACCAACATTCAAGACCTTTCTATGTTGCATGTCACTCGAAAAACACATCCTTTGGTGATCGGAAACGAGGTCACAGTTGGGCATCATGTCACCCTGCATGGCTGTACCATTGGCAATCGCATTTTAATTGGAATGGGCGCGGTGATATTAGACGGCGCACAGGTTTCCGATGACGCAATGGTAGGGGCAGGCGCGCTAATTACAGAAGGAATGACTGTCCCCCCGTTCACGCTGGCACTCGGCGTTCCCGCTAAAATCAAACGCACGCTAACAGAGGAAGAGATCGCCTTCTTAAAAAAATCAGCCCAAAACTATGTTGATCTCGGCAAACGCTACACGCAAAATGGAAAGTAAGGAGCCCCGTGAGAATAACTTGTGCAAAAGTGAGGGGGTCGAGTCGCCCGATTGGCTAGGCGTAAGGAGCGCGCTTACCCGTTGGTAAGTAAGCGACGAACAAC
>CAYJXH010000171.1:0-2845 GCA_964373975.1 uncultured Nitrospirota bacterium
ATCGAAAACAAGGAAAAGGTGCTGCATACACGGCCATCTATAAGTTTAAAAGCGATGTTTTTAATCTTATAGATGGCGATACACAATCAGCTCGGGGCTAATCTTCGCGGAGGATAATGTCCATGTCTCTTAAAAAAAATATTGTTGCTAACTATTTGGGCCAAGGCTGGACAGCCGTGATGCAACTGGCTTTTGTTCCCCTGTACATTCAGTATCTGGGGATGGAAGCCTACGGCTTAATTGGGATTTATACCGTACTGCAAGCCGGGTTCTCGTTGTTGGATATAGGGATGACACCGACGCTCAACCGGGAAATGGCGCGCTTTACCGCAGGCTCGCATACACCGCAATCCATCCGTGAGTTGTTGCAAAGTCTGGAGAAGATTTGCGTAAGTCTTGCGTTTCTGATTGCTATAAGCGTGTGGGCGGCTTCGGACTGGTTCGCGCAACATTGGTTGCGCGTGGAACAATTGCCGCTCGACACGGTGAGGAACGCAATTGCCATCATTGGCCTTGTTGTTGCGTTGCGCTTTGTTGAAAGTATATATCGGGGCGCGATTTTAGGATTGCAAACCCATGTTTGGCTCAATGCGGTTACCGCAACACTGTCAACGGCGAGATGGCTAGGAGTAGTCGGTATATTGGCTTTTGTCTCTCCGACCATTGGGGCTTTTTTTCTGTGGCAAGGATGCGTGTCGTTTGTCACCGTCGTGGTTTTTGCGGTACGTGTTCATAACGTCCTGCCTGCCGCCACTTCGCCAGTACACTTTTCGAAGGAAGCGTTATTCGATGTATGGAGTTTTGCAAGGGGGATGATTGCCACAACATTCCTTTCACTGATATTAACCCAAACAGATAAGATATTGTTGTCTCGCTTGTTAAGCCTTGAGGCCTTTGGTGCTTACACGCTGGCAGCGGCTGTCGCCAATGCACTGCTGTTGATCGTTACTCCGCTTGTGCAAAGTTATTCTCCACGCTTTACGGAACTGCTAACACGACACGATGAACAAGGCTTAATCTCGGCCTATCATCAGGGTTCACAGTTGATGACGGTCATGGTTGTTCCAGCGGCCCTGATATTAATTTTTCACGGCGAAACAGTGCTTTCGCTTTGGACCGGAAACGCCGATCTGGCACGCAATGTGGCCCCTTTGTTGGCACTATTGGCAATGGGAACCACTTTTTTGGCATTGATGAATATTCCCTATATGTTGCAACTGGCTTATGGATGGTCTATGTTTGCCGCAAAGGTCAATGCGGTGCTTGTTGCCGTTCTGATTCCAGTCCTCTTTTGGGCGATACCGCGTTATGGCGCTATGGGAGCCGCGTGGGCATGGGTTACTATTACTTCGAGTTATATTTTTCTAATGATCCCGATCATGCATATACGCTTACTGCCAAAAGAAAAGAAATCGTGGTATTGGCAGGATACCGCAATCCCCACGGGAGTTGCGGCCGCTGTTGCGTATGCAGGAGGTTTTATCCACCCCGTGGGAAGATCGCCTCTTTTACAGTTGGCTTGGCTCTTGGCGATTGGAATGGCCTCCCTTATCGCCGCACTTTTTTCGATACCCACTTTTCAAAAAATCCTCCTGCGCTATTTTAGAGAAAAATCTTTCGCGGTAACTTCCGATGAAAAATAATTATTTTAATGTCATTATTCCAACACGCAATAGATTGGAAACACTTCGACACGCCCTTAAAACTGTTTTAAATCAAGATTACGATCCGTACAAAATAATTGTTTCCGATAATGATAGTCACGATGGCACGCGCGTTTTTGTAGAGAATTTAAAGTCAGAAAAAATAGAATATTACAATACCGGCAGAAGTGTCAGTATGTCTTCTAACTACGAGTTTGCCCTTTCTAAAATACAACAAGGATTTGTGCTTCTTATTGGGGATGACGATGGGCTATTGCCATCTGCCCTGAAGAACATCAACGCGTTAATCAATCAAGAAAATATTTTAGCCGTCTCCTCAAGAACGGCACTGTATTTTTGGCCGGGGGGGAGTCCCTATCAAGATGTGTTGATGATCCCCAAGGGAAAAAGAAACATAGAAAGAAGAGATGCTCCGCAGTTTTTGAGAAAGGTAATAGGGGGAGATCTGAATTATTCAGAACTCCCCATGCTTTATACGGGCGGCGTGGTTCATTCCTCTTTGATCGAAAAAGCAAAAGACAAGGGAGGGCGGTTTTATCGGTCTATGACACCTGATGTTTATAGCGGGATCGCAATAGCCTCTGTTGTAAACGAGTATATAAGAACGGAGACGCCTTACGCCATTTCCGGACTTTCAAAGTATAGTACGGGACAATCGCAACTAGGCGTGAGCCAAAATGAGACGATCGCAAAGAGATTTTTTATTGAAAATGACATTCCCTTTTTCTCTGAACTGGGGGACGGAAAGGTTAAATCAGTTCATTTTTTAACGTTAGAAGCCTATCTTCAGTCGGCTTTTCTACGACCCCAGGAGACTGTTGACAGAATTTTACAATTCGAGATCGTTGTTGCAAAAGCTCCGAGGCATTTAAAGACGGAAATGAGAGATTACTTGCTAAACCAATGCTCTTTTAATCCACGATTTTTATCAAAGAGTTGGTTTCGAATGGGGGCATTAAGAATAATTTTTTTTATACAAGACCTGTTTAGATTGTTTAAAAAAATGATAGAATGGGACATTGTTGTTGTAAAAGATAAAATAGGCAACGTGTATGAGGCTTCAGAATATATCGAAAATCGAGATCACCGTTTGATACAGTCTATTTCTGATAAACTTTTTTTCCTTAAATCACGAAGCTTTCCTATTTTGAAGGGGAAGGGGCGTCGTCTTTAGTCTTATG
>CAYJXH010000172.1:0-2813 GCA_964373975.1 uncultured Nitrospirota bacterium
AAGGCCGCGGGCTAGATGCAATGTCCGTTAGAGAGTCTGCGAATGTGAAGGTTTCAAGTGCGGTTTGGAAGAATGGCCGTTGGCAAGTGGTCATGAAGCGGGCATTGCTAACAGAAGATAAAGAGAAGAGCGCGCAACTTGAAGTCGGTAAGAATATCCCGATTGTATTTTTTGCGTGGGATGGCGATGCGGGGGAGCATGATGGAAAGATGGCGCTCTCAACCTATTATTATCTGATGTTAGCGCCGCCCGTTCCGGCACGGGTCTATTGGGTTCCACCCATTGTAGCAGGGGTAGTTGTTTTATTGGAAGGGTGGGCCTTTTATGTGGCCAGAAGGAAAAAGAAAGAAGCAGGTTCTGCTTAGTTTTTTTAAAATGAATTTAAAAAAGGGCAACGTGCCATGCAAGGGTGGGTGCGCGATCAACGCCGCGTATTCACCCTTTTATTTTTAAAAAAGGAGGCTTTAAAATGGGCGATTCAAGTTATCTTTTTACGTCGGAATCCGTTACAGAGGGACATCCTGATAAAATTTGCGATCAGATATCCGATTCCATTTTAGATGCTATTATTGCCCAAGACCCAACCTGCCGAGTTGCCTGTGAAACCCTTGTTACAACAGGACTGGCCTTTGTTGCAGGAGAGATTACAACCAATTGTTATATAGAAATCCCCGATATTGTTCGTGAGACGATTAAATCCGTAGGATATACCCGTGCGAAATACGGCTTTGATTATGAGACCTGTGCGGTGATGACGGCGATACACAGTCAGTCCCCCGATATTGCGATGGGTGTTAATACAGGTGGCGCGGGGGATCAGGGGCTGATGTTTGGCTACGCAACCAATGAGACACCCGAATTGATGCCAACACCAATAGCTTTGGCGCATAAAATCACAAAGAGATTGGCAGAGGTGCGTAAAACGGAACTCCTTTCCTATTTAAGGCCTGATGGGAAATCGCAAGTTACTGTCTTATACAAAAACGGAAAACCGCATCGTGTGACCTGTGTGGTCGTGTCTACCCAGCATAGTGAGGATATTACCTTGAAGGAGCTTCGTGAAGATATTATTCACAAGGTTATTTTGCCAACCATTCCAGCGGAACTGTTGGATGAAGAAACGGTTATTTATCATATCAATCCAACCGGGCGATTCGTCATTGGCGGGCCGCAAGGCGATACGGGGGTGACAGGGAGAAAGATTATTGTTGATACTTATGGTGGTTTTGGAAGACACGGCGGCGGTGCTTTTTCTGGGAAAGACCCCAGTAAAGTAGATCGTTCGGCTTGTTATATGGCGCGTTATATCGCAAAAAATATCGTTTCGGCAGGGGTGTCAGATTCTTGCGAGGTACAGCTTTCTTATGCCATTGGCGTTGCCGATCCAACCTCTATTTTAATTGATACAAAAGGGGAGATCAAGGTCTCTCATGACAAATTGGTCAAGGCGGTTCGAGACTTGTTTCCAATGACCCCTGCGGGTATTATTGATCATCTAAAGTTGCGGCGGCCCATTTACAGAAAGACGGCGGCTTATGGCCATTTTGGCCGAAACGATCCCGATTTCACATGGGAAGCAACCGACAAGGCAGAAGCATTAAAAAAAGCATTGGGTCTTTGATCTTTGTAGGGGTAGCCCTTGTGGCTACCCTGTTCTGGGCTGTTTCGGGCGACCACAAGGGTCGCCCCTACCGAGCCATTATAAAATAAAGGAGAAAAATGGATTACGATATTAAGGATATAAATTTACGCGAGAAGGGCAAAAATAGAATGGCTTGGGCAGAGCAGGAAATGCCTGTTTTACGCGCTATTAAGAAACGATTTAAAAAGGAAAAACCGCTTGCTGGCGTTCGAATTTCAGCTTGTCTTCATGTAACATCGGAAACGGCCAATCTCATGGACACCCTCAAGGTCGGGGGTGCAGAACTTGTGCTTTGCGCGTCAAACCCACTTTCCACACAAGATGATATTGCGGCCACCCTTGTGGCTGATTATGGGATTTCTACCTTTGCCATTAAGGGGGAAGACAATAAACAATATTACAAACATCTTGAAGCGGCACTGGCGCATAATCCTGTGATTACGATGGATGACGGGGCTGATTTAGTCTCGATGATTCATTCTTCTAAAAAGAAGTTTGCTGTGATTGGTGGAACCGAGGAGACAACGACTGGCGTCATTCGTTTAAGAAGTATGGCCGAAAAAGGGATTTTGAAATTCCCTGTTATCTCGGTGAACGATGCCGATACAAAACATCTTTTTGATAATCGGTATGGAACAGGCCAAAGCACAATAGACGGCATTCTCCGTGCGACCAATCGGCTGATTGCTGGGTCTGTTTTTGTTGTTGCTGGATACGGTTGGTGTGGTCGTGGCATGGCCCGAAGGGCTGCTGGGATGGGGGCTTCGGTTGTCGTTACAGAGATTGATCACGTTAAGGCCATTGAAGCGGTGATGGATGGCTATCGCGTTCTGCCGATGGAAGCGGCGGCCCCTATAGGCGATTTTTTTGTCACCGTAACGGGGAATACAAAAGTGCTACGAAAGGAACATTTCGACTTAATGAAAGACGGTGCGATTATCTGTAATTCGGGTCATTTTAATGCCGAAATTGATATCCCTGCATTAGAGAAGGTATCAAAGCAGAAACGCTCCATTCGGGAATTTGTTGATGAATATACCTGTTTAGATGGGAGACGCATCAATCTCCTTGGAGAGGGAAGGCTGATCAACTTGGCCTCTGCCGAAGGGCATCCTGCGGCGGTGATGGATATGAGCTTTGCAAATCAGGCCCTCTCGGCTGAATATCTTGT
>CAYJXH010000173.1:0-2790 GCA_964373975.1 uncultured Nitrospirota bacterium
TATAACATGATTTCAATCTTAAATATAAGAAAACAATTTGGCGCACGTGTTCTTTTCTCGGACGCGACACTTCAGATTAACGGACAGGATAAAATTGCGCTCGTCGGCCCAAATGGCGCGGGAAAGACGACATTCCTTGAGATTATCGCGGGCAGAATTGGCGTAGATGCCGGAGAAATTGTCATCGCCAAAAAGGCGCAGGTGGGTTATCTGCCACAAGATTTAGAGCCTTTGCGAGAGCGAAATGTTTTGGAAGAGGCAATGTCAGGATCAGAGGAGCTCCATCAGGTAACCGTTGATCTGCACCGAGTGGAAGGGGAGATGCACGCGGCGACACTTACGGCAGAGCAAGAACGACTGGGAATTTTATATGCCCATTTGCACGCAGAGTTTGACGCACTAGGAGGATATACGCTGGAGTCAGAGGCCCAGAAGATATTGGCAGGTCTAGGGTTTAAGGCAGAGCAGGTTGCAGGCTCCACCCATGAACTTTCTGGCGGCTGGCAGATGCGATTGGGTTTGTCCAAGCTCCTCCTGATGAAGCCGCAGATTCTTCTTTTGGATGAGCCGACAAACCATCTTGATTTGGAGGCGGTGATCTGGCTGGAGAATTTCTTAAAACGCTATCCGGGGGCCATTCTTTTGATCTCGCATGATCGTTCTTTTATCAACGGATTGGCGACGCGTATCGTTGAGATTGAGCAGGGGAGGGTTACCCATTATACAGGCGATTACGAGCATTACCTTTTCGCGAAGGAAGAAGCGGCAACCATAGAAGCGAATGCCGCAAAAAATCAGCAGAAGAAGATTGAACAGACAGAACAATTTATCAACCGCTTTCGGGCGCAAGCCACCAAGGCCAAGCAGGTTCAAAGTCGAATTAAGCAACTAGATAAAATGGAAAGACCCGCGCAGGTAGAGGCAAAAAAGCTTGTTTCGTTTTCTTTCCCACAACCAGAGCGCGGCCCAAACGAGGTCCTCACCTTAAGAGATGTCTCGCAGGCATACGGTAAAAAGGTGATCTATGAGGGCTTAGACTTGACGGTTCGGCGCGGTGAAAAGGTTGCCTTGGTTGGGCCAAACGGCGCTGGAAAATCCACCCTGATTAAAATTCTCGCCGGAGTCATTCCCATCCAAAAAGGGGAACGGCAACTGGGTGCCAAGGTCACACCGGTCTATTTCAGCCAGCATCAGCTTGAGACATTGGATCCAAAGGCAACGATTTTACAAGAGATGCAACTGGCCGATCCTGCTGGCGCTCAATCTTTTCTACGCGGTATTTTAGGGGCATTTCTCTTTATGGGTGATGATGTCTTTAAGCAAATATCGGTCTTAAGCGGAGGGGAAAAAAGCCGTCTGGCATTGGCGAAGATGTTGATAAAACCCGCGCCGCTATTGCTTTTAGATGAGCCGACGAACCATTTAGATATTCCATCGCGTGACGTCTTGGAGGAATCGCTTGCCGCTTATACAGGCGCGCTTTGCTTTATTACGCATGATCGCCATTTGATCCGCGCTGTCGCAGACCGGATTATTGAAGTGGAGCATGGCAAGGTCACATTCTATTGCGGCGACTATGATTATTATCTTTCAAAAAAGGCCGCGATGGCGGCTAGCGGGATGACAGCCCCGCAGGCGGCGTCCCGCCCCGTTGGGGCTGTGGGAAAAAGTGCAACCTCCGCTAGGGGTGCGACCTCTGTGAAAGAAAAACAGCGTGTGCTCCCAGAGACAAAGCAAGATATCTCTAAGTTGAACAATAGGGATAAGAGAAAGTTAAAACAAGCGATTGCGCAGGGTGATGATTCCGTTAAGCCGTTTAAATTGTATAAAGATAAAGACAAGTTAAAACGCATGATTGAACAGACCGAGCAGTCTGTGGCCAAAAAGACAGAGGAATATGAAGCCTGTGCGACGCTGTTGTCTGATCCAAAAATCTATGAAGAGCAAGATCGCTTTCATGAATTGATAAAACAGCATGACCAGTTAAAAAAAGAAGTGGAGCAAAAAACACAGGAATGGGAACGGCTATCTGTAGAGTATGAAGCGGTTTTATCGTAAAACCCCCTGAAAAAATTTTATGAATATCTTAGATGTCTCTAATTTTTATAAATCGCATGGAATCAAAAAGGTTCTGCAGGGGGTCACGTTTACCGTTGGTGAGAACGAGAAGGTTGGGTTTATCGGACAGAACGGGTGCGGTAAGACGACATTATTTGGTCTGGTCGCAAAGATTGATACCCCGGATTCTGGAGAGATGGCCTTCAAACGCGGGAGCACCGTCGGGTATCTTCCGCAGGAACCGATTTTAAACGAAGATGCAACGGTAGCAGTCGAGATTGAGTCAGCACTTTTTGAAACGCATCAGAAACTTGATCGGTATCATGCAATCGGCGAGAGCATGGCAACTGCTTCTGCAGACGAAATGGACAAGCTCCTCCATGAGCAAGAAGAGATTGGGCATTTCATTGATCATCATAAGGCGTGGGAGCTTGATTATCGCATAGACGAGGTGTTATCAAGGCTTGGCGTTCCTGATAAAACAGCAAAAATTGGCTTGTTGAGCGGCGGGATGAAAAAGCGCGTCGCGCTTGCGAAGTTGATTCTGGAGTCCCCCGACCTATTATTATTGGATGAGCCTACGAATCATCTTGATGTGGCAACCACCTCGTGGTTGGAGGAGTTTCTCATTCACTATGACGGCGCGGTCATGCTGATCACACACGATCGCTATTTTCTGGATCGCGTGGCGCAACGGATTATTGAGGTGGAGTCTGGGAAAATCTATAGCTA
>CAYJXH010000174.1:0-2781 GCA_964373975.1 uncultured Nitrospirota bacterium
GTGGGCCCACCAGGACTTGAACCTGGGACCAACCGGTTATGAGCCGGCCGCTCTAACCAACTGAGCTATGGGCCCTTAAATCTCATTCTACGAAACACCCTCTACAAAATGTCTTAGGCGTTTGCTTCGGCTTGGATGTCTTAGTTTTCGCAACGCCTTTGATTCAATTTGACGAATACGTTCTCGTGTGACATCAAAATCTTGGCCGACTTCCTCTAATGTGTGATCGGTGGATTCTCCAATACCAAACCGTTTTCGCAATACCTTTTCCTCTCGTGGCGTTAAAGATTGAAGCACTTGGCCAATCTGTCGTTGCAGATCATACCGTATGGCCGCTTCAATAGGCGAAGTCGCCTTTTGGTCTTCAATAAAATCGCCCAAGTGAGAATCGCCTTCATCGCCAATGGGGGTTTCAAGCGAGATTGGCTCTTTAGCAATTTTTAAGATTTTTCGGACTTTATCAACCCCCATCTCCATTTTCTCGCCAATTTCTTCCGGGAGCGGTTCGCGTCCCAATTCTTGCACGAGCTGGCGGGAGACGCGAATCAGCTTATTGATCGTTTCAATCATGTGAACAGGGATGCGAATGGTTCGGGCCTGATCGGCAATAGCGCGTGTGATCGCCTGACGAATCCACCACGTTGCGTAAGTGGAGAATTTATAGCCTCTCCGATATTCAAATTTATCCACGGCCTTCATCAAGCCGATATTCCCTTCTTGAATGAGATCAAGAAATTGCAGTCCCCTATTGGTATATCTTTTTGCAATGCTGACCACCAAACGCAGATTGGCTTCTACCAATTCCCCTTTAGCCCGTTTTACTTTTTGATCCTCGACAGACAGTTTCTGCAACGATTCTTTCAGGTCAATACGAGAAGCCCCTACATGGTCTTCAAATTGCAGAATCTTCTTCTCTGCGTTTTTGAAGACTTTGCCAAGCTCTAGAATCTGTTCGGAAGAAAGGCGTAACCGTTTCTCGGCAAGACGCATCTCTTTTGTTCCTTCCTTTGTTTTTTTGAAAAACAGCTTAGGATCATCCGTGATGCCGCATTTCTTTCGGCACAAGGCTTTTTCCCGTTCCGCTTGCATCATAAGAGAGAGTTCCCCATACAGCTTCTCAATTAACCTTTCAATAACGGGCGTGATAATTTTTAAGGTCTCAATTTTTTCAGAAACCTTATTCGATAGCGTGATGCGTCTATCGGAGGCTTGTTTTTTAGACTTGATGGATCCTGTGGCTTGTAAAAGCACCGCAGAGGCTTTTGTTAGATCGCGCTGATAGCGTTTAATATCGTCAATGGCGTCTAAGAGATCGTTCCTTAAGCCTAATTCGCTGGCCTCCTTCTCATCTAATTCCTTGTCTGGAATGGGAATCACTTCAGAGAGAGGCATTGTCTCCGCGCGAACCGCATTGCCAATATCAATCATTTCACGAAGCGCGAGAGGAAATTTAAAAAGAATTCGGTATATCTCCCGTTTCCCTGTTTCCATTCTTTTTGCAATCTCAATTTCACCTTCTCGTGAAAGGAGAGGCACCGACCCGATTTCCTTTAGATAGAGCCGCACGGGATCATCACTCCGAACCGCGTCACTGGCAACAACAGCTTCCACCTCTTTCTCTTCAATAGGGGCATCCTCGTCCACCTCTTCGCTGACTTCTTCATCCACGCCGTCTGTATCGTCTGAATCCTCTTCTGTAGAGGACGGAACACGCGTGGCACGATCCCCAGCATCTTCTTGGCTCATGACCTCAATATCCATTTCACCGAACATCATCATAATGTTATCGAGCCGATTTGAAGAGAGAACATCGGCTGGAAGGGCGTTGTTTAGCTCTTCGTAAGTTAAAAATCCTTTTTCTTTTCCTAATGTGATTAACTGTTTTACTTCATCTAACTGCTCTTCTTTTGGCATACAATTTCCCCTATTTGCTTCCCCTCATTAACCGATCTGACTTAGTTCCTTCTTAAAATTAAAAAAAGTGTGCTGTAGCGACGCCGCTAATACGCGATCCCCTCCCCTTTCAGCCGATTTTAATTGCGTTTGTGTTTTTATAATTTCTCGATTGAGTCTCTTTTTTTGAAGCGACCGTATACAATCTGCAATCTGTTCGCCCCTGTTTTCACTGGATATCTCCAATACAGCCAGCTCACTAAAGAGAGATTGATCGGAATCCAAAACCTGAAATGATTCCGGGGAAAACCATGATTCACTTTGCGCATCCCAAAAATAATGAACAATGGTTTTGACTTGAGGCGTTGTGAAATCATCTGGAGAGATCGACGACAACAGGGCATGGTCTAACTGACCCTGAATCAATAGGGATAATAATGTTCTCTCATCCTCTGGAACTTTACACTTTTTCTCAGTGCCCACACCTCCTGCGGTTGCGACTTCCTCTCTTGCAAAATCAGAGCGTATGTCTTTCTCTTGAATTCCAAAGGTGTCTGAAATTATTTTTAAATAATAACCCCGTCGAACATCGATGGGATTTTTTTGGGTCTTGGGGGAAATTTCTGGGGTCTTGGGTATTTTCCGAACCAAGGAGAAAATCCCTGCAATCGCCTTTGTCTTCTCGGCAATAGAATGGGAAGACGCGAGCGCTGACTGCTGAATGGCAAAGGAAAGAATCAGTTCTCCCGTTTCAAGTTTTGTAAGAAAGGCATCCTTTCCCTGCTTACGAATAAAAAGATCGGGGTCTTGGCCTGCTGGAAGAGAGACCACCGTTGCTTCTACTTCATTTTCAATAAAAAGCGGCGCGGCGCGGACTGCGGCCTCTAC
>CAYJXH010000175.1:0-2742 GCA_964373975.1 uncultured Nitrospirota bacterium
TCCTCGTTGGGGTCCATCACCAAAACATCGGTGAAGAACCGATTGAGTGGCGTGTATATCGTCGCCAACGCTTCTAATATCGCCGTAAAATCAGGTTTCTCGTAATGCACGTCAACATCTTTCACGGCCTTTAAAATAAAACTCCACAACATGCTTTCCACCTTGTCGGTGAATAAAGCAGGATTGACCTTGGTGTTAAAGCCTGTAACCAAAATCCGGGCCGCGCGTTTATAGCAAGTGATCAGCGGATTGAAAAGTGTGTTCTCGGAAAAACGAGAAAGAGCGTCTGCCAGAGCAAGGAGGTCATACGGGGGCAGAGGAATAAGCATTTTGTGGGTTAAAACGGCGTCAATAATATCGTGACGAATTGATTTTGACTGCAAGTGTGACGCCATGCGACCCTTCAAAAACGTAGCGACTTCTAGTGTTGGATTTGTTTTAAAGGCAATCTTCCCGCCGGGCACGTTGCTCTGATTTTCAAAACACCGCACCGACTCGCAAATAAGATCGGGCATTAAAAATGGGCGAAATAGGGGATTCATACATAAAACCTGAATGACGCCCACCCCCAGTCGGCGCAAGGCATAAGGGTCTTCGGAACCCGTTGGCACCTTACCAATACCAAAACAACCCACAATGCTATCTAACTTATCTGCAACAGAAAGTATCTGCCCACACAAACTTTTCGGCAAGGAATCACCCGGAAACCGCGGCTGATAATGCTCTTGTATTGCTCGGCCCTGTTCGGCATTTCGATCGGCTAAAATACGCCCCATCACCCCTTGAAGAGAAGGAAACTCACGCACAATACCCGTCACAAGATCGGCCTTACAAAGAGGCGCAACCCGTTTTATCTCGTCCAGAATGGGGTGGCCTAAAGTTTGGGTAGGGGACGCGGCAGAGAGAGAATCTATTTTTTGCGCAATGAATCTTGCGAGAAAGACGAGGCGTTGTGTTTTGTCGTAAAGGGTTCCCAATTTATCTTGGAACATAACCCCCTTTAAGGCGGGAATCCGATCCGTAAGACTCTGCTTACAATCGTCCTCGAAATAAAATCGGGCATCGGACAAACGCGCCTTTAAGACCCGTTCGCACCCCTTTTGAATTATTTTCTTCTTATCCTTATTATTGAGAACAGCAACGAAATAAGGCAACATGGCAGGAGCGGCACCTGCTTTCGCAGGTGTCGTTCCGACCAACGGGAAATAGCCCTGATGTTCTTTCATGGCAGTGCTGATGATTTCTTTTGGAATAGAAAGCGCAACGCGGTCGAAAGTGCCGCAAATCGCCTCTGGATATTCCGTTGAATACGCCGCCTGCCAAAGAAGCGCATCGTCTTCTTCCACGGTGCCCGAAATCTTTTGGGCGATTTGGCCAATCTCTTTTTTAATCTTGTTATATCTTTCGGAAGGATCAATGAGAACAAATCGTTCCCGTATTTCTTTTTTATAGGAGGCAAAATCAGTAAGCTTAAAAGGTGCCGGGGCTAAAAGCCGATGACCGTAAGAACGGTTACTCGATGAGACTTGGGCAAAGGAACAAGGAACAACTTTCAGATTATAAAGGGCAACGATCCACCGGATAGGACGGATAAAGGAGGCCGTTCCGGCCCACCGCATTGATTTTGAAAAACGAAGCCCTGCAATGATTTCGGGTATTAAATCTTTGAGTAAGGCGGATGTGGGCTTGCCTAGCGTCTTTTTTTCAACAGAGAGGTATTCCCCTTTTTCTGTGGTCAGAACCACTAATTTTGACACAGGAATCGTGTGGAGTTTAGCGAAACCGACTGCCGCAGGCGTTGGGTTTCCGTGTGCATCATAAGCAATTCTTTTGGGTGGGCCAATGATTGTCTCAACGCGGGTTTCCTGCTTTTCGGCCAATTGTGGCGTATAGAGAATCAGTCTGCGTGGTGTTCCGTACACTTCAAAGGGCGCATGCAAAAGCCCAGCTTCTTTCATCAGCTTGGACGCTATTTCCGAAAGTGCCGAGAGCGAAACAGGGATCGTCTCTGCGGGCATTTCTTCAACGCCAATCTCAATAAAAAGTTCAGGACTGCTTGTTGGTTTCATTTTTAATATAGGTTTCTGCGCAGAGTTTGGCCAACCGCCTGACACGGCCAATATAGCCTGTCCGTTCGGCGACGGCAATCGCGCCGCGCGCGTCTAATAGGTTAAATAAATGAGAGCTTTTAATGCAGTAGTCATACGCGGGACGCACAAGCCCTTTTGAAATCAAATAACCGCACTCTTGTTCCGCGAGGGCAAATCTTTGTTTCAGCAGATCAACATTGGCGTATTCAAAGTTGTGTTTCGATCCTTCAACCTCGTTCTCATGATGCACATCGCGATAGAGCAGGGTGTCGTTCCATTTCAAATCAAAGAGATTATCAACCCCCTGAAGATACATCGCGACCCGTTCTAGTCCGTACGTAATTTCCACCGAGATAGGGTCTAGCGCGATTCCCCCAATCTCTTGAAAATAGGTAAACTGCGTGACCTCCATCCCATCTAATTGCACTTCCCAGCCCAACCCCCAAGCCCCTAATGTAGGGGACTCCCAATCGTCTTTAACAAATCGGACATCATGTTCAGACAATACAATTCCTAAATGGGCAAGGCTTTTGAGATAGAGGTCCTGAATATCGTCTGGGGCCGGCTTAATAATCACTTGATACTGATAGTAGTGTGCCAGCCTGTTTGGGTTTTCGCCATAACGCCCGTCGGTTGGACGGCGGCAAGCCTG
>CAYJXH010000176.1:0-2737 GCA_964373975.1 uncultured Nitrospirota bacterium
GTTTCGGGAAATGGTGTATGGTAAAGAAAGGGCCAGATACCTGCCCGACAACGAGGTGGCAGAGGGGCAGACGGTGCTGAAGATCTCCAATACAGAATTTCGGCGGCAGTTGCGCGAGGGGTTTGACATTCCCGAATGGTTTTCTTATCCGGAGGTAATGGCAAAACTGCGTCAGCGTTATCCACCAAGACATCAGCAAGGTTTTTCCATTTTTTTTACGGGGCTGTCTGGTGCGGGGAAATCAACGATTGCCAACATCTTGAGGATCAAATTCTTGGAGATCGTCGGCCGATCCGTGACGCTCTTAGATGGGGATCTGGTTCGCAAACACCTCTCCAGCGAGTTGGGATTCTCTAAGGAACATCGGGATTTGAATATTCTACGCATCGGCTATGTGGCCAGCGAGATTACCAAACATGGCGGAATTGTGATTTGCGCCCCGATTGCACCGTATCAATCCATTCGCAGAAAGGTGCGCGAGATGATTTCTGAAGTCGGCGGGTTTATCCAAGTTTATGTCTCGACCCCTATTGAAGTCTGCGAGGCCCGCGATCGAAAAGGGCTTTATGCGAAGGCGCGGGCGGGCATACTCCAGCAGTTTACTGGCGTTAACGATCCGTATGAAGTTCCGGAAAAACCAGAATTGACCATTAACACACAAGCGTGCACCGCCGATGAAGCGGCCCAGCGCATTCTTCTTACGCTTGCAAGCATGGGGTATATTCAGGCCGCCGATGTTGACTAATCCCCTAACAGAAAAGAAGACCTTTCAAGAAAAGCATATACTCATTATCACCGACGTTTATAGGGAGATAGGAGGGTCAGCCCGCGCGATTACCTATCTTTTGACCCATGCGGACAGGAAACAGTTTCAGATCCATGTTGCTTGTCTAACCTCGGGAAGACTGTCACAGGAAATGCAGGGTAAGGGGTTTCCGATTTATCCTCTTTTACAAGGGGGTATTTATACGAGAAACGGCCTTCAAAATATACGCTTGTTGAGAAAAATTATAAAAGAAAATTCTATCGCTCTCATTATGACCTATCATGAAGCAGCAGACTTCTATGGACTGCTTCTTTCTAAAATATGCGGGGTTCCGATTATTACGAACCGAAGGGATATGGGGTTTAAAACAAAGAAACATCATGCGATTGCGTATCGCTTACTGGGTCGGTATTTCAATGCGGTTGTCTCGGTGTGCGATGCCGTAAAAAACGCGGTAACGGATTATCGTTGGTTTCCTTCAGATGGAACGATGCCCATGGTTACGATTTATAATGGCGTTGACCTCAATGAATACGGGCATAAAAAAGGGTCTCCCCTCACAAGGGAATCCATGGGGATCTCTAGCGGTAGCCCTATCATTGGCATCGTGGCCAACTTGCGAAAGATCAAGGGCATTGCTTACCTCATAGAAGCAGGAAGTCTTCTTGTAAAACACCAAGCCGATTTGCAATTGGTCATTGTGGGGCGTGACTTGGGGGAAAAAGCCGCCCTTTTGAATCTTGTGAAAGAGCGAAATCTTACAAAAAATGTTCATTTTTTACAGCACAGATTGGATGTCGTGGATTTAATTTCTCTATTTGACGTGGGGATTCTTCCTTCTCTTAGTGAGGGATTTTCTAATGTCATTTTAGAATATATGGCCGCCTCAAAACCTATTGTCGCAACCGACGTCGGCGGGAATAAGGAGGCCATTATTCACGGAGAAACCGGATTACTTGTTCCCCCCGGGGATGCGCATGCCCTCTACGAAGCCATTTTATCATTGCTAAAAGACCAGAAGAAGGCCCGCCAATTGGGGATTGCAGGAAGAAAACGCGTAGAAGAGGTGTTTAGCTTAGAAAAAATGGTTCAGGGGTACGAAAACATATTTCATCAATTTTGCAATAAATAAAAAAGGTTCGTTTAAAGAGCGTAATCAGGCTCGGTATATTTTTTGTCTTGACAATGGGGCGGTGTTCACTATACGGTAACTTTTCGGGTGATGGCTCACCCTCACCTAGCCCTCTCCCATCAAGCGAGAGGGGGAAATGCAAGATTTCTATCTTGGTTCTCGCGTAGGATGCGATTCATTGAGCTTCTTTCAATTCTTCTTTAAAACCGAGCGTAATCCGTACCATCGGTTGGTCTTAAAACAGGACAAAAGCGCAGAGACAAAGGCCCTGCTTACAATGTTGCCTAGCCTCGCCACAGGGTTTACCCAAGGGGCAGATTCCATCTATTCGCGACTGCTCATAGAGCAGTTTAAAGACTACGAGGAGCGATATGGTTGTGCCCTTTTGTCGCAAATCAATGACGCAAAGAAAGTCGTACTTGTTCGTACCATTATCAATTTTATGCTTTATACCTTCTATCATAAAATTGCAGAGACCTACCCCAAAGAGTTGTCCGTATCTTTAAGCGCCGCCCTCCATTTTGAAATCTGGGGCAACAGCCCCGGCGAACTTCCCGCCTCCGTAAGCTTCATTGATTATCTGACCTATCAGAATCCCAACTTTGAAGACCGAAAATTAGCGCCCGCTTTTAAATTTGGAAACGAAATTGCCCAAATCATGGCAACAATGGATATGGCCTTCTCGTGTATGGCGTCTCAACAGGCGATTCTTATTTCAGAAATCACCCGTAAGATCATAGAAGGACTGATGCTTCCGGCTACCCTATGAAACAAGCAAAAGGTCTTATCGCAATGAAGTATTTTGGCTGGTGGTTTGCGTGGGGGAGTTTCTCGGCCAT
>CAYJXH010000177.1:0-2735 GCA_964373975.1 uncultured Nitrospirota bacterium
CATTGTTGCAAATGGGCAAAATCTTCCCAATGTCCACACCATTTTAAATGAGGACAATTTTCCAACCTATCTTGCGGATAGCAAGATCAATTCGCGGGAGACGTTCTCCTCGCAGGGCACGTTGTCCTCGCAGGGTACGTTGCCTCTTGATCTATCGGTTCTTGAGTCAATCGGATTCCCTAGGCTAGAACAGAGGGTTGACAGTGTCAAAACCAATGGTTACACCCCGGAATGGAGACCAGAAGCCCAAATTGCTGAACACGAAATTGTCAAACAAGTTGCGGACAAGCTGTCCGTTCAGAGATTAAATAGGAAGGAAAGTGAAGGGGTTACAATAGAACTAGAGCCAAAAAGTTTAGGTGCGTTGAAGATAGAGATTTCCGTTCATAAGAATTTTGTGTCCGCTGATATTCTAACACAGTATGTCTCCGTTCGGGATATTTTGGATAAGAACCAAAGCCTTTTACGCGATGCGCTGGCCAACATGGGTTTCACCGTAGATCATTTTTCTGTGAACGTGGGTGATTTTAGCCATTTACCACAGAATTCCTCGGGCCATGCGCAATTTAATGAAGAGTCTGGCACTAAATTTGCTTTATTAAAAGGTGAGGACAATTCTGCCGAGTCAGCGTTGGCGATGGCAGGACGTGGTTCATCGTATTGGGGTAATAGGGAGAGCGCGATCAGCGTGTATGTGTAGGCGTGGCGAAGCTAGTGTTTGCCCGGTGTTCGCGCAAACAGATAAAAGGAGTAGACCATGGGTATTGAAGCGTTAGGAAAAGATGCCTTTTTAAATTTACTGACAACGCAATTAAAGTTTCAGGATCCGCTTAAACCAATGGAATCTACGGCGTTTGTCGCACAGTTGGCGCAATTTAGGGAATTGGAATCGTCTATCGAGATGAACAAGACGTTGGCGACCTTGGTGCAGGGCACTGCATCTATGAATAACATGGGCGCGGCAAACTTACTTGGCCGCAATGTGGAAGTGCCTGCGGGAAGATTATCGCATATTTCGGGAAAGTCAGAGAAGATTTCATATCAATTAGATGCCAATGCAAAAGCGGTTTTTATTAACGTACTCAACCTTGCCGGGAATGTCGTCAAGACGTTAGCCATCAACACGCCGCAGGGAAAAGGGGCCAATGAAGTTTTATGGGACGGCAAAGACAATCAAGGCAATATGGTGCAGACGGGAACATACTCTTATGCGGGTGCCGCAGAAAATGGCGACGGGAGCTTGACACCCATTAAGCTGTCATCGGCGGGAGAAGTCTCTGGCGTTTCGTATGGGGAGGGCGGGCCGTTTGTGACGGTGAATGGGTTCTCTGTCCCCGTTAAAGATATTACAAAGGTTATAAAATAGGGCCAATACAGGCCCATTAATAAAGGAGAATAAAATGTCTATCATGCCTTCACTTGGAACAGCAACAAGCGGTATCAATGCCTTTCAGAACGGAATTACGGTGGTCAGTGACAACATCGCCAATGCCGACACAACCGCCTTTAAGGAGAACGACATTTTATTTTCTGAAATGATTTCGCAATTCTCTCACACGGGCGGGCCTAGGTTTCACACTGGAGACGGGGCCACAGTCGAAGCCATTCGAGCACCCTTTAAACAAGGAACAAGAGACCTTACAGGCAATAGCCTCGACCTCATGATTGAGGGGAGCGGTTTCTTTGAGTTGAAATCTCCTACGGACTCACCCATTTCGTTTTATTCGCGTGCGGGTGCTTTTAACATAGATAAAGATGGCTTTGTGGTCAATCCTGCTGGACTGCAACTGCAAGGCGCGGCGATCAATCCTGTGACTGGAACCGCAGGCGGGGGTGCTGTTGCGGCGATCAATCTTTTAAATATTTTTTCCCCTCCTAAGGCGACAACGAAAGTCAACTCTACGATCAATCTTTTTGCCGGGGAAGCGGATCCATTCACGTTTCTAAATGGCATCATTCCAACGGCGGTAGCCCCTACGGATATTACGACTGGCTCCATTTTTATCAATGGTATTGACCTAGTAGAGCAATTTGGGGCTGATATTCCTGCAACGGTGGACGATTTAATCGCGGCCATTAATTCGGAGGCCATAGTGGCACTGACGGGTGTTCGTGCGGATGCAGACAGCAGTGAGTTTTTAAAACTAAGCAGTGTTTATGGCGGGCCGATTGTTATTAAACTTGATACGACTGCGGATCCTGATATTGCCGCAAAAACCGGCCTACAAAACGGCTTTGCCCAAGGCAAAGGGGGAACAATCTTAACCGGCACGGTTACTCCAGGGGACCCAAACCTTGTTAGTGGAACCAATACAAAATTTACCACTGAATTAAGGCCCGGAGATACTCTTGTCCTTGGGAATAAGGGGTATACCGTGAAATCTATTCAATCTGACACAGACTTGGCGGTTACCGAAGATATTGTTTCTGAGGTTGCATTATCAGGCTTGGTGTTCAATGCCTCCGTCCGTGGAGCGACATTTGCTTCTCCAGTAACCGTGTTTGATTCCACAGGTGCCGCGCATTCAATTAACGTTACGTTTGTCAAGCTGGCTCCGCTTGTAGAAACGCTTCCAGATCCTGTTACGGGTGAAGATGTTACCACGGTTAGGAGTCAGTGGGGATGGAGCGCGATTGTTAGCAAGAATGATAATGCAAATAAAGATGCGAATAATATCGCCTTTGACGAAGTTCAAGCCACCGGAGTGATGCTTTTCACATCAGACGGATTATTG
>CAYJXH010000178.1:0-2731 GCA_964373975.1 uncultured Nitrospirota bacterium
ATTCTGATTTACAATTCACGCTTATTTTGTCTATAATGCGTTTCATAATGAATATCAAAATCTCCCCATCGCTTTTATCCGCAGACTTCGCGCGACTCGGGGAAGAGATTCGCGCCGTCGAGGCCGCTGGCGCTGATTTTATCCATATTGATGTGATGGACGGACGGTTTGTCCCAAACCTTACGGTTGGCCCCATGATCGTAGAAGCCGCTCGATCCGTTACGACACTTCCGCTTGATGTACACCTGATGATTGTGGAGCCGGACGACCTTATCCCGGAATTTATCAAGGCTGGCGCAACTATTGTTACCGTGCATATTGAGGCTTGTCCGCACTTGCATCGAACGGTGCAAAACATTAAGCAGTTGGGTGCGAAGGCAGGGGTTTCTTTAAATCCGGCGACACCCATTGGATCAATTGAGGCGATTTTAGAGGAGATTGATCTGCTTTTGATTATGTCGGTCAATCCCGGTTTTGGCGGACAAACATTTATTTCAAAGACGCTGGAAAAAATCCGAATGGCCCGGAAAATGATAGACACTGCCCATTTAAATACCTATTTAGAGGTGGATGGCGGCATAAAGCCTTCAAATGTTCATCAAGTGATTTCTGCCGGTGCCGATGTGCTTGTTGCGGGCTCGGCTATTTTTATGTCTGACGATTATGCAAAAGCAATTTCGCAGTTGCGTGAAGGAATCAGCAAGTGATCTCTTCTGACGAAATTTTAAACCTAGCCGAATCGTTGCATCCTCTGGAGAAGAAGGTGCTGGCCCATTTTAAAGAGGGCGTGTCTCTTTTCGAGCAGGCGATTCTCAATGCCGATCCTCGTTTACAGCCCTCCCAGCTTTCTATGGCATTGGGATGGCTTCAAACAAAAGGGGTTCTGGTTATATCCCGCGAGATCAAAGAAGAATGGGTCTCGCTGACACCGTTGGGACAAACTTACGCGAGAGATAAAAATCCGTTTCTTCAAATTGCCAATGAAGTTCTGCAAAAGGGGGAGACGCCGCTTCAGAATCTAGGCGGCATGTTAGAACAGGAAGAGAGAAGCTCGGCCATTGGCGCACTCAAAAAATCTGGCGCGCTTTCTCTTGGCGTAGGCGGGATCGTTAAGCAGATTGACACATCAAAACTTTCCGATTTTATAGCGCTTCAAAAGACAATTGATTCTTTGAATGGCGCGAATGTAGAAATAAAAATTGAAACATTTTCTCCAGAAGATAAAGAGGTTATTTCGATTTATCATCACAAGCGGGGAAAGTCAAAAGGCATATTCCGTGTGGATGAACGGGTCCTTCGGTGTTTTACCCCAACCGATCTCTTCGCGCTTGTTTACGAAAAAATGTTGGCGGCCAACTCCGATGAGGAGATTGGCACTTTAACGCCCCAGATGTTAAAAGACGGGAGTTGGCGCGGCAAGAAATTTCGGAAATATAATATCACGATTCCGCCGCCTCGAATTTGTTTTGGACGCAGGCATCCGTATCAGAATTTTCTGAATGAGGTTCGGGAGAAACTGGTCTCCATGGGATTTTCAGAAATGGATGGGCCAATTATCGAGTCCGAATTTTGGAATATGGATGCCCTCTATATGCCGCAGTTTCATCCCGCGCGTGAGATTCACGATGTTTATTTTGTCAAAGGGCCTAAAGGAAATTTGTATGATGAAACAATTCCAGAATCGCTGATTGCCCGTGTTGCATCAGCTCATGAGGGACCACCGGCGCAAACTGCGCCGGTTTGTTCGCCCTCCGCGGAGGAGTCTAGCGGTTGGGGCTACAAGTTTGACTCAAAGCGGACGCGTCGTCTTATTTTAAGAAGTCAGGGGACGGCGGTTTCCGCAAGAACGATGGGTTCAAAGCCTGCGATTCCCGGAAAATATTTCTCCATTGCCCGTTGTTTTCGGTACGATCAAGTGGATGCCACCCATGCCCCCGATTTCTTTCAGGTGGAAGGGATTGTTCTGGGAGAGGAGGTCAACTTCAAAACCCTTTTGGGCCTGCTTACCCTTTTTGCAAAAGAGATTGCATTGGCGAAAGAAATTAAATTCCTGCCAGCCTATTTCCCCTTTACAGAGCCTTCCGTAGAAATGCACGTTGCCCATCCGAAACTAGGGCTTATGGAGTTAGGCGGGGCCGGCCTCTTTCGCCCTGAAGTAACAAAACCGTTAGGGGTGAACGTTCCGGTCATTGCGTGGGGATTGGGGTTAGACCGTTTGGCAATGATGGCGTTAAAAATATCCGATATCCGAGACCTGTTTTCGTCTGATCTTTCGTTTATTCGGGGGAAATAGATTCCAATGGAGAAGAGGGATGACAGATAAAGAGTTAGAAGATCGAATCTGTTTGGGGGAAGATGCCCGTACGGAGTTCAAAGACGAACGAGCCGACGCTGATGCCCTCGCCGCCGCTATTGTCTCCTTTGCAAATAGAAGCGGCGGTGATCTTATCATCGGAGTGGGTGACGATAAATCCCTCCGTGGGGTCACAGATTTGGACAAGACCATGCTGAGAATTGACTCCATCTGCCGTCACAATATTGAGGCACCCTTAATCCATGTCACTGTGGAAAAACATCTGATTAGTGGGACATCCCTTCTTGTTGTACAAGTGCCTCGTGGCCCACAACGTCCTTATCGAACCAGTAAAGGGGTTTACTATGTTAGAGGCTTGGCCGGGAAGCAGATTGCCACACGGCAAGAGATGCTTGAAATCTATCAATCCGATCAAGC
>CAYJXH010000179.1:0-2722 GCA_964373975.1 uncultured Nitrospirota bacterium
AAATTCCATCATCATTTTCTCCTAATGCTACGCATTAGAAATTATAACCCATTTTGCTCGGATTTTAAGCACATTTTTTCTAACGCGTAATCTGGGTTGATTTCTTTTGCACCTCTCAAAGGCATCTCTGTTTTCTTGCCGGATTTTCTGCGGGGATTGGTTTTTTATTCGCTGAAGTTTTTTAAGGAGCCCCTTGGGGCGGGGAACGGATGTCATTATGGGAATGACAAACGAGTGTTGTTTCTGGTATTAAGACAGTTATTACGTCCCGAATCGGTCTACAGAAGATTTTTGGGGTGTGTAGGGTTTTTTGGGGTCGCGTGACCCTGTATCTCTAATTTGTTGTTGCACTTCTTCCCAGCTTTCACTGGTTATTTGAACGCCTTTGTTCCGCAATTCAAAATCGGCTGGGTTGCTACACCACTTCAAGGCTTCGGCAAAGGTAATCAGCTCCTTTTTGCAAAGATCGTGCAGAGACTGATCGAATGTCTGCATCATATATTGCGAACGCCCAGACTCAATAAGCTCATGAATCCGTTTTGTCTTTTCAGGATCAATAATGGCGTCTCGAATGGAGGCGGTTGTGATCATAACCTCCACTGCTGGCACGCGCCCTTTTCCTACCGCGCGGGGAACAAGCCGCATGGAGACAATGCCGCTGATTACCGAGGCCAACTGAATCCGAACCTGCTTTTGGTGATAGGGCGGGAATACGGAGACAATACGGCTGATGGTTTCGACTGCGTCTAATGTGTGCAGGGTGCTAAAAACCAAATGCCCTGTTTCCGCCGCGATAAGCGCGGTTTGAATGGTCTCAAAATCGCGCATCTCTCCCACTAAAATCACATCAGGATCCTGCCGCATCGCGGAACGAAGTGCCACGCTAAACGATTCGGTATCCGGCCCCACCTCCCTTTGGCTAATCAGACACTTTTTATCGTGAAAAAGATATTCAATTGGGTCTTCAATGGTGATGATATTGCATGCCCGAGTCTGGTTAATAGATTCTATCATGGCGGCCAGCGAGGTTGATTTTCCGCTTCCGGTTGTGCCAGTAACAAGAATAAGGCCGCGGGTTTCTTTAGCAAGTTTTTCAATAACGGGAGGAAGCATGAGTGCCTCCATTGATAAAATGGTTGCTGGAACAATTCGAAACGCCAACCCGGGCGATCCGCGCTGTTGAAAGACGTTGACCCGAAATCGTCCGAGGCCCGATTGGCTGTAAGCAAAATCACATTCCATCTTCATCTTGAATTTTTCTTTTTGCTCTGGGGTCATTATCTTGTCAACCAAGTCAAGCAGGTCAGGCCTTGTGACTTTAGCATAATGATCTAATGGAAAGAGTTTTCCCCCAACGCGAATCGTAGGGTATGACCCTACCTTGACATGAAGGTCGGAGGAGTTTGACCCGATAGATTCCTTTAGCAAGGCATTAATATCAATTTCCATTTCAAGACTTTCCGGTTTTTGAAACAGGGGCGGGAGGGGTATCGGCAGAAGACTCTTCCTTGCGAATCAGTTGTTCTATGGTCATTGCAGTTGTCTTATTTTCCCTAAGGAAAGCAACAGACTGATCCCGTCCCTGACCGAGCTTCTCCCCTTTAAAAGAATACCACGCTCCGCTTCGTTCCACAATTTTTTTCTCTACGCCCAAGTCAAGAATCTCGCCCAATTTAGAAATCCCCACACCAAAAAGAACATCAAATTCTGCTTGTCGAAAAGGAGGTGCCATCTTATTTTTAACGACTTTAACGCGCACCCTGTTTCCTGTTACTTCCTGCGCATCTTTAATGGATTCAATTCTTCGCACATCCAGCCTGACGGAGGCGTAAAATTTCAACGCATTGCCTCCCGGCGTGGTTTCTGGATTGCCAAACATGACACCAATTTTCATTCTAATTTGATTGATAAAAACAATGGATGTCTGTGATTTTGAAATCGCTCCGGTTAGCTTTCTTAACGCTTGAGACATGAGGCGCGCTTGCAGTCCCATGTGGCTGTCGCCCATCTCGCCCTCAATTTCCGCGCGTGGAACCAATGCGGCGACCGAATCAACAACCACAACATCTAATGCGCCGCTCCGAACAAGGGTTTCCGCAATCTCCAACGCCTGCTCTCCGGTATCGGGTTGAGAGATAAGCAGATCATCTGTTTTAACGCCAAGTTTTCGAGCATAGTTAATATCAAGCGCGTGTTCCGCGTCTATAAAAGCCGCCGTTCCGCCGTTTTTTTGCGCCTCTGCCACAACATGAAGCGCCAAGGTTGTCTTCCCAGACGATTCAGGACCAAAAATTTCAATGACCCGCCCGCGCGGAATGCCCCCAATGCCCAAAGCAATATCAAGCCCCAAAGACCCGGTTGAGATCGCCGGAACATGCATCTTTACCTGATCAATTCCCAGTTTCATGATGGCCCCTTTTCCAAATTGTTTTTCAATTTGGGATAAAGCCAACTCCAATGCCTTTTCTTTTGGGTTTTCCTTGCGACTGTCTTTTTCTGCCATGATCTTCCTCCTTAAAAAGTTCTTAATTTCTAACTTATACTCCGAGTTTGTAAATAAATCTACCTCCCTAGGCGACCCAACGGTCGGTACGCCGACTGCGGGGTCGCCTTTATCGCTCGGGGGGTGCCACCCCCCGTAATACGGTTTCCAATGACATTGCAACGGCTTGTTCTCTGATCTCATTTCGCGAACCATAAAACTTGTGGCGCGTGACGGTTG
>CAYJXH010000180.1:0-2719 GCA_964373975.1 uncultured Nitrospirota bacterium
GACGCACGGAAACAACGGCAACCTCCTTTTAGAAGCAACCCAAAAACTCTTTTTGTTAGGGGGGGCAAGCGCCCCCGAGCAACCAAGTCGACCCGTTGGGTCGCCTAATACAGAGGGTAAGGAATGAAGCGGATTGGTGCCCGCGGCTCACTGCTGTCCATTACACAGACGACATGGGTTGCGGAGCAACTTCGCGCGCAAGGGGTGCAGGTTGAAATAGAGATCATCAAGACCACGGGCGATAAAATACTGGATGTTCCTCTGGCAAAGGTCGGAGGCAAGGGTCTTTTTGTCAAAGAGATTGAAGAGGCCCTTTTAAGCGGCACCATTGATCTGGCTGTGCACAGCATGAAAGATATGCCTACGAAAATACCGGAGGGGCTTCATATCGGCGCTATTTCAAAACGAGAAGACCCGCGCGACGCGCTTATGACTAGGGATAAGATCGGATGGGTAAACCTTCCTGCGGGCAGTAGAGTTGGGACATCTTCCCTGCGTAGACAAGCCCAGTTAAAACGATCTCGTCCCGATCTTTTGTTTGTTCCGTTGCGGGGTAATTTGGATACACGCATCCGCAAACTATTCGATGGAGAAATAGACGCGATTGTCCTGGCGGCGGCCGGTCTAAACCGAATGGGATGGCAGGATAAAATCACAGAACATCTGGCAATGGATGTGAGCCTTCCCGCCATTGGGCAGGGCGCTTTGGCCATTGAGTGCAGAATAGAGGATAAAGAAGTAAATGCCGCAATTGCCTTTTTAAATGATCCAAAAACAGCTTGCGAGATAGCGGCCGAACGCGCCCTGCTCGCTGGCCTGGAAGGGGGATGTCAGACCCCAATTGCAGGATTTGCAGAAGAATCTTCCGGGGAGATCACGCTGACAGGGCTTGTCTTAAATCTTGATGGCACCAAAATCGTTCGAGAGAGGCAGACAGCACCGATTGCAAAGGCCAGAGCATTAGGCACTCGGGTTGCGGAATCGCTCCTTTCACAAGGGGCCGACGAAATATTAAAATCGCTGTAGGGGCAAACCCTATGTGGTTGCCCAATATTATCAGGGCAGACACGCAGGTCTGCCCCTACATTAATCAAGCCTTTTCTCTACTTCCTTCTACCACCAACGTAAACTCGCCTAATAGCTTTTTCTCCCCTAGTTTTAGTATGACTTCTTTGACATCCCCGTAAATCACCTCTTCGAATTTTTTGGTCATCTCACGGCAAAGCGCCATCCGCCGCTTTCCAAAAACCGCTTCTATATCCTGCAACAAACCCAGCACACGATAGGGAGACTCATAGAAGATGAGGGATCGGGGATCTAATTGCAACGCCATCAGTTTCTTAGCGCGTGCGCCTTTCTTGCGCGGCATAAATCCTTCAAAAGCAAAACGATCTGTGGGGAGGCCCGAAATAGATAATGCCGCAATGGCCGCAGAGGGGCCGGGAATTGGACTGATTGGAATACCAGCGAGGATTGCTTGATTGATGAGGAAATAGCCCGGATCAGAAATCGTAGGCGTTCCTGCATCAGAGACCAACGCAATGGAATTTCCTTCTTTTAAACGGGAAATCAGTACGGCCGCTTTTTCCTCTTTATTAAAATCGTGGTAGCTTGTAAGGGGCGTATGAATTTGATAGTGGGACAGAAGGATGCGGGTGTGTCGGGTATCTTCTGCGGCAATCACAGAGACCGCCGTCAAAATACGCACCGCACGATAGGTTATATCTTCCAAATTCCCAATCGGCGTGCTGACAATATAAAGCGTGCCGATAGCAATATCATCTTTAGTATCCATAGTGGCCATTGTATACAAAACTATGGAAGGTTCTCAATATAGATGAGAGTTCCTCTACAGACTACGAAGCCAATCTGAACCTGTTAATTAGGGATGGTATAAAAACCGGACATTTCTATCTTGGTAGAAATAGGACATTTTTACTTTAGCGCTACACTCTAGGTCTTGATTTTTTTAGATGACAAGATACAGGATTATATTGCCAATTCCAATGTTTTTTGATATGGTATTGTGTGTATGAGGTGTTCGCCATAACGCTACAAGGAGATATGTGGTTTTGGAGATGAGCTATGGTTACTGTGGAATCGGTTGAACAAGCTATAGAGCAATTGCCCCCTGCAGAACTTGCCAAGTTCCGTCGCTGGTTTGCTCAATTTGACGCGGATGTTTGGGACGAGCAAATTGAAACGGATGCAACCGCTGGAAAGCTAGATGCTCTTGCCGAAGAAGCACTTGATGAATACCGTAGCGGTCAGGCACGCGAGATTTGAAGCATTTTGCTTCACGTCGTTTTTGGCAATGTTTTGATACGTTACCTGCGGATATTCAAAAGCTCGCACTTCGTAACTATGCTTTGATCAAGCAAAATCCAGCGCATTCATCGCTTCATTTTAAGCCTGTCTGTTCAGGGCGTTTCAGGAGTGTTCGCGTGGGGTTACATTATCGGGCACTTGGCGTACCCGTTCCTGAAGGTGTTCAGTGGTTTTGGGTTGGAAGCCATGCTGAATATGACCGAATTATTGGCTAACAAGCGTGATAAATCATGCCCCTACATTTCCAACACGCCCTTCAACGAGAATCTGATAGGTCAAGACCGAACACCCTTGAGGAGCTTTTCCCGAAAGAGATGGTATGGAATAAAGTCGGTCGCCTCTCGTTCGGCTTTCAGTAGGTCGCGGGCATCTTCAAGGTCATCCAAATCAT
>CAYJXH010000181.1:0-2699 GCA_964373975.1 uncultured Nitrospirota bacterium
GATCTTCGACGCGCGGGACGACGGATTCAGAAATGCTTCAACTCGCACTGCATCGCGCGTCTTCCATTTTAGAAGAAGATAGGGTAGAGGGTAAGCCGATACTGCCTGAAAACAATTCTCCTTTCTATAGGGTGTCTGAAGCGGAAGAAACGGCGACTAAAATCGTTTTCAATACGACCCCTATTCCATGGCCGGAAGGGGTTGGGCAGACGATCTTAAATCGGCGATCCACGCGGGGTTTCACGGGAGAGGCATTCTTACAGGAAGAGCTTTCTTCGATTTTGGAGTATGGCTATCAGCCGATTACGGCAACACCTTCTTTCTTTTTTACGCCATCGCTTTTAACAACGACGCTTGTTGTTCAAAAAGTGGTGGGGTTGTCGGAGGGGGTTTATCACTATCATCCCAAAGATAAGACGGCGACGCTTGTGCGTGCGGGCGATTTTCGGAACCAAACCAGCCATTTTTGTTTGGGTCAGGATCTGGCCAGCAATGCCGCCGCCTTGGTGATTCATCTGGCGCATTTGCCCACTGCGTTGGAGCAATACGGCGACCGCGCCTACCGCTATCTTCATTTAGACGCGGGGCATATTGGAGAACGAATGAATCTTGCCGCGATCCAAATGGGTCTGGGGGTGAGCGGTATCGGAGGTTTTTATGACGACGAGGTGAACAGCCTGCTTAGGCTTTCTCTCGATTGGATTGTTGTCTATATCACAACATTAGGACGACCCTAATGATTCACTGTATTCGCTGTGAGAAAGACGCAGAGGCCATCATCACAATGCCGCATGGAGGCGCGCTAGGTGAGACGCTCAAGACAAAAGTCTGTGGTCTTTGCTGGGCAGAATGGAATGCGGAATCGGTGAAAATTATCAACGAGCATCGTTTGAATTTAAGTGAAGCTTCCGCGCGCGGTTTTCTATCAACACAGATGAAGATTTTTTTAAAGTTGGCACCTCCCGTCGCAATCTCTGTTACATTGTCCTAATGCCTCTCTCGAATAGATTACGGATGACGAAGGTGTTGCGCCGTCTTGAAAAGGCGATTCCGCTTCCGCAAGTGGCATTAACGCATAAAAGTCCATTTGAGTTGTTAATTGCTACGATTCTTTCAGCGCAATGCACTGACGCGCGTGTGAATAAGGTAACGTCTGTACTTTTTAAAACATATTTTACCCCATCTCACTTTCTAAAAATCTCTTGTGAGCAATTAGAAAAAATCATCCATTCCACAGGTTTTTATCGAAGCAAAGCCAAGTCAATTCTTGGCGCGGCGCGAAAGATTGACACCCTATTTGGAGGGCAGGTTCCAAAGACGATGGAGGAATTAATCACATTGCCGGGTGTGGGTCGAAAGACTGCCAATGTGGTTTTAGGCCATGCCTTTGGTATTCCGGGAATGGTTGTGGACACCCATGTTCGTCGTGTCGCCCATCGGTTGAAATTCACTGTGTCTCAAAATCCAGATCAGATCGAAAAAGATTTGGGTTCTTTAATGCCACAATCTCAATGGACAGATGCTTCCAGTCGGCTTCTGTTGCATGGGAGGCATGTTTGTCGTGCACGAACGCCTTTGTGCGAAGTGTGTCCTTTGTTTGATCTCTGTCCTGCCGAAGCAGAAAAGAGAGGTGCTGAAAATCGGAAGGGGGAACGTGTATAATGACGCGCTGTTGATATTTTTGCGCCTGTAGCTCAGTCGGATAGAGCAAGGGTTTTCTAAACCCTTGGCCGCAGGTTCGATTCCTGCCAGGCGCACATTGTAGCGGACAAGCGTCAATGTCTGTCTTTACAGTTTGGCTAGAACCTATTTTATCCGAAACGGCTGAACGAAATCAGACCTAAGGAAGCCAGCCCGTCGCCGCTCGACAAGCTCGCCACCTAGCAAAAAATTTTTCTCTGCATTTCTGATATTGCGTGCGCCGGACTTTTTCTTCTAAAAGGAAAAGAAAACTTTTTTGCTGGGTTCTGCTCTGAACGAACAGGGAGGCGGGGCTGGCCTCTGTTTTTTGCAAGAACAGGGCGGAATTTTCCCCCGCCGTGTTCTTGCGGGGACGGACGGCAATTTTGGCGGCGACTAAGTTCATAAATACAGTATATGGCAGTTTGGAATATAACGCAATGGAATACTATATTAAAAATACGATGCCTAGAGCAATATATACAAAAGAGCACAATGCAATTGTTGAACGTTTGAAGAAGGCGCGTATTGATGCTGGGCTTGGACAAGTTGAAGTTGCAAAGAAACTTGGCAAAACTCAATCCTACCTTTCAAAAATTGAATCAGGACAAAGGCGATTTGATGTATTGCAACTGAAAGAATTTGCAAAACTTTATAAAAGGCCATTGGATTACTTTGTGAAATAACTATGTACAAATATCATCTACCCAAGCCAATAATAGTAAAACTCACCGACGAACTCGGCTTTCGATTACGGCAAAAAGCGGCTGAATATATTGCCGCAAACCAAAATCGAACCGGTGCAGAACGAGGAAGCACAGAGGAGCAGGGATTCGGCGCACTTGCAGAAATGGTTATACGGAACAAGCTAGGTATGCCAGAAATAAACCCTGAAGATCATCCGCTCGGATATGACCTTTTACTTCCCTCAGGTATAAAAGTTGATGTTAAATGCCGTGGCGGTGCATTACCATTCAAAGAGGAATATGAAAGTAGTGATGGTATTGCAAGAGAAGCAA